>CALVUQ010000001.1 GCA_944363615.1 uncultured Clostridia bacterium
GAGGGCGTGAAGGTAACCGTAACGGTTCCTGAGGGCATAAACGCGATTTATGCTCCGACAGGCAGAAAACTCAATGTAGGAGTAAACGAATTTACGGTCTGAAACAAAATAGCATTATTACGAAAAAAACGCGGCAGATTTAAAAAACCGCAAAAACTGAAAACAACAAAAAAAGCCTCCGATTAAAGCGGCAGGCTTTTTTTCAGATTAAACATATAGCCGTTTAAAATTTTTGCATGTATTCGCCGATGATTTTGGCGCAGATTTTAAGTAAAGCGATTTCCTCACGAGAAATTTCTTTTTCCGAAACTATGCACAGCCCGCCGAAACAGTCCCCGCCCGAAACCGCGGGCACCATAGCCACGAATAAATCGGGAGAAGCGCCGATAAGCTCCCCTTCGCGCTCGCCTCCGCTTAGGTAACTGTCGCGGTCTTTAAGCAATTTTTCCGCCCATTTGGTAAGCTCTTTGCCTATAAATTCGTTCTTACGCTCGCCGAAGCCCGCGACCCAGCCGTCGAAATCGCACACCAGCAGGGTGCCGCGAATTTCTTCCGCCGCCGCGCCGGCCACTTTGTTGGCGTTTTTGATCAGTTCGCCTTTGGTGTCCACTTTCTTGATTATTATGTCGCCGCCCGGCAAAGCGGTTATCTCCATAGGGTCCCCTAAATCGATTCCGTGCAATTTTCGGTATTCGCGAGGAATGACTATGCGTCCAAGGTCGTCTATTCTTCTGATGATTCCGGTTGTTTCCATATTATAAGCGTTTAGCGCGACAAACTGTTTATGCCGCTTTTCTCCTCCTTACGGAAATAGTATCTTACCTTTTATCGCGTTTTATTACATAAATTCTGTAAAATTTATCTCTTCGCATTATTTCAGATATGAAGCGACAAACGTTGACTTTTCTTCAGTAAAAATATATACTTTGCTCATGATGCAAAAAGCTAAAATCAAAATAAAGGAATTTAACGGAAATCAACCCGCCGAAGGCAAATATTTTACCGACGGAAAAAAACATTGCTTTGTTTTTCCTTACGAAAAAGACTTTTTCAAATTTGAACTGTCTTCGGACAAAATCCGCGTCGTAAGGACGGGTGAACACGAATACGAAATGAATTTAATCCGCGGCGAAAATACAAAAATGGCAATGACGAAACCTTTTCGCGGCTTCTTCCCGATTGCTACGCACGCGCTGGAAGTAAAAATGCGGGAAAACGGCGTCACCGCTTTTGCCGAATATTACCTGGACGAAGAAAATTGCCGCCGACTGGAAATTGAATGCGAAATTTTATAACCCCGGCATAGTGCGGCGATTTTATCACTCTTAAACACGATAAATTTAAACACGATAAATCCGATTTGTACGGTATTTTAATAACTCCCCTGCCCAGTCAACCCGAGTTGCGCGGTGCTACTTATCGCAAAAATCAGAATAATTTACGCGCCATTCTCGGGAAATACAGCTTATAAAACCTTTCTCAAAAAAACAAACGCCTTAGGAAAAACAACGTTCCTTAAGGCGTTTTTAGGTATTATCAAAATAAATCCGCGCTTAAAATAAGCGCAACAAATCCGATTAAACGGGCTTACAGATACAAATCCATGTTCGTTACTTTAAAAGTTCGATTTCTTCGCCCGGGTGCAGAACAAGCTTATTCTTACAGTTAAACCTTGCCGCTACCGAGTCGTCGAAAAGCGACTTTGGACTGGTGTGGACGGGCACCGTATGCTTTGCCCCTATCAGTTCCGCACATTCGGACGCTTCAACGGCGTCCATGTTATAAATGCCGTCGGTAGGCAAAAACGCGTAATCGATATTTTCTTTTTTGAGTTCCGGCATGAAATCGGTGCGCGAAGTATCGCCCGAAGCGTAAATCTTTATTCCGTCGATTTCCACGATAAATCCCACGCATTCGCGAACGGAGTGTTTTCTGTTGTACGCGGGAACCGCGCGGATTTTTACGCCCTTGTATTCCGCGCTTGCGTAGTTTACGCCGTCAGTCATGTCCCTGCCGCGGAAGACTTTTCCGTCGGGCTTTAAAGAGATAAGCGACAGATCGTTGTGGTCGTAATGCTCGTGAGTTATCAACACGATATCCGCTTTAAGGTCGTAACCTCTGCCCGCATAGGGATCGACGTACACAACGACGCCTTCCCCGCCGCGGATGCGATAACTTCCGTGTCCCTGATACAACAGTTCAGCCATGGTTTACTCCTTTTTTCATTTATGAACGATATACCAGATTTAAACGCAAACGCTGCGTTTTACGCCCTGCAAATCTGCGAACAATAAAACCGCAATCCGCCGCTGATTATTCCCACTCTATGGTTGCGGGCGGCTTGGAGGTAATGTCGTAAACTATGCGGTTTATGTGTTTTACTTCGTTGACGATGCGCGTCGAAATTTTTTCGAGAACGTCGAACGGTATACGCGCCCAGTCTGCGGTCATGCCGTCCACACTGGTTACGCCGCGAAGGGCAAGAGTGTAATCGTAAGTGCGCTCGTCCCCCATGACGCCCACGGTACGGGTGCCGGTAAGCACGGCAAAATACTGCCAGATGTCGTTCTGCAGTCCCGCTTTTGCAATCTCGTCGCGGAATATGTAATCCGCGTCCTGCAAAATCGCGACTTTCTCTTTTGTGACGTCGCCCATTATCCTTATTGCAAGTCCGGGACCCGGGAACGGTTGACGCATTACAATGGACTCGGGCAGACCGATCTCAAAGCCGCATTTCCTTACTTCGTCCTTAAACAGGTCGCGAAGAGGCTCCACAATCTCCTTGAAATCGACAACCGAAGGCAGCCCGCCCACGTTGTGATGACTTTTTATTTTCGCGCTTGCCCCCGAGCCGCTTTCTATGACGTCGGGATAGATGGTGCCCTGTACCAGGAAATCCACCTTGCCGATTTTTTTGGCTTCCTCCTCAAACACTCTTATAAACTCGGTACCGATGATTTTGCGCTTCTTCTCGGGTTCGGTTACGCCTTTCAGAAGGGTCAGGAATCGTTCGGACGCGTCCACTTTGATTAGGTTCATGCCCTGTTCTTCCTTGAATACGCGCACCACTTCACGGGCTTCGTCTTTTCTCAAAAGGCCGTGGTCCACGAAAATGCAGACAAGATTGGGGCACGCCTTATGAACAAGCGTAGCCGCGACTGCCGAATCCACGCCGCCCGAAAGCGCGCACAGAACTTTTTTGTCGCCTATTTTCTGCCTTAACTTTTCTATCGAGCTTTGCGCGAAATTCGCCATCGTCCATTCGCCCTTGGCGCCGCAGATCTCGTAAAGGAAGTTCTTAAGCACTGTGTTGCCGAAGGTGGTGTGCATAACTTCGGGATGAAACTGTACGCCGTAAAGCTTTTTGTCCTCGCAGGAAAATCCCGCGACGGGACAGGTGTCGGTCGTGGCGTTTACCTTGAATCCCGAAGGCAGACTTTCCACGAAACAGGTGTGGCTCATCCAGCACTGAGAGGAATCGGGAATGTTTTTATAAATGGGCTCGGGCTGTACTTTAAGCGTCTGCTTGCCGTATTCCCTGGGGCCTACGCCCACTTTGCCGCCCGAAAGATGGGCGATAAGCTGACAACCGTAACATATTCCCAGTATCGGTATGCCCGCCGTTAACAAGGCTTTGTCTACGGTGGGCGCGTTTTCTTCAAACACGCTGCTGGGCCCGCCCGTGAATATGATTCCTATGGGCTTTTTGTCCAGAATCTTTTCCAAAGGAGTGGTATAGGGAAGCAATTCGCAATAAACGTTTAACTCCCTCACTCTTCTTGCGATAAGCTGGTTATACTGTCCGCCGAAGTCCAATACGATTACGTTTTCCATTAGTGTATCTCCGAAAATTATTTCTGACGCGTTTTATTTCTTTTCCTCAGGCGCAAACATTTTGCCCGTGGCCTTCAGTATGACGTTCAACGGGAACAATCTGTAAAGCGCGTAAAGAAATTTATACTTCTTTCCCACTAGGTAAAAGGGCTTGTATTTCTTTTTTGCGATTATCTTCTCTATTTTTCTGCATGCGTAATCCACGCTCATGCGCTTGTTTTCGCGGGCGGAAATGTGGTCGTCCGCTTTCTTTATCCTGTCGCCGTAACGGGCGTTGGTGCTGAAGTTCTTTACCCGATTTTTGGTAAACTCCGTCTTTATGTCGCCGGGGCAAATCGCGGTGACGTCTATTCCGTAGGGACGCACCTCCTCCCTGAGCGAATGGCTTAACATGCTTACGGCGGCCTTGCTTGCGCAGTACATGGACCTGAAGGGCAAAGGAAAAATCGCGCACGCAGACGAAATGTTGACAATTTTACCGCCGCTTTGCATAAGCGGCAACGCGTGCTTTATACAGCGGAACACGCCGTGAAAATTAACCTCGAAAATACGCTCGACTTCCTCGTCGGACAAAAGTTCCACTGCACCCGACACGCCGTAACCAGCATTGTTGATAAGTATGTCCACCCTGCCGTAACGCTGTTTAATCTCCCTGAACGCAGCCTCCACGTCCGCGGCCACCGAAACGTCGCACCTTATGTTTGTGTCCGAAGGGACGCAGCTTCTTGCAAGATTGACAACCGTGTTTCCTTCCGAAAACGCGCCTACGATGTGGCGGCCGATACCGCTTGTACCGCCTGTGACGACTATGATCTTGCCCTGTGGTTTTTTCATAGATAAATAATAACAAAATTCGGGCTTTAAGTCAATTAAAACCCGAACGGTAAAATTTATATATTCGTAAAAAACAAGTCAATTTTTAAAATCGGTAAGATCAGTTGGCGGCGCCTTCTTCCGCTTTATTCAGTCCCGCGGTTTCGTTTACTGAGCCTTCCTGCGGGTCGGGAGCAACCAGACTTTCACCGTTATTTTCCGCGGTTGCGTCCGATGCGTCAGCCTGCTCCTTGACTTCGGGCATACCGCCCATAAGCGAAGGGGGATCGCCCTTGAACATGACTTTCAAAAGAATGGGCGCAAGCAGGGAAGAAATAATGACAAGCATGATTACCGCCACTACGGGGTTTATTATGGTGCCCGCAAACAGTCCGCCTTCAAGCCCTTTGTTGCAGACCACAAGCGCGACTTCTCCTCGCGCAATCATGCCCACGCCGATCTGACCGGACTCCCGCCAGGAGAACCTGCAAAGTTTGGCCACGCCGCCGCAGCCGATGATTTTGCCGAGTATACCGACCAGCACGAACAACAGTGAAAACAGCAGAACGGTGCCGTTGAATCCCGTGAAATCGGTGTTGATGCCGATATTGGCGAAGAACACGGGGGCAAAAATCATATAGGAATTTATATCCACCTTGCGGTCGATGTAATGCGCTTCCTTAAGCGGGGAAAGCATTATGCCCGCAACGTAAGCGCCCGTGATGTCCGCGATGCCGAAAATCTTTTCCGCGCAATAAGCGTACACAAAGCACACCACCAGACCGAAAATCGGAACCCTGCGGTTGTGCGGATATTTTTTCATAAGCCACTTGAAAGCGCGGTTTAAAAGCAGGCCCACCGCTATCGCCGCAATGAAGAACAGCACGGTCATAAGCAGTGTCATCCAGGGATTGACCGACGGGTCCTTAAACCCTATCGCGATGGACAAGACCACTATGCCTATAACGTCGTCGATAATGGCGGCGGAAAGAATGATAGTGCCCACTTTGCCTTTAAGTTTGCCCATTTCCTTAAGCGTTTCCACCGTTATGCCCACGCTGGTTGCCGCAAGAATGACACCTACGAACACCGCGTCGAGCATAAGGGATTTATCTGCCGAAAGCGCGGAAAAACCGCCTAGAAAAGGTACCGCAACCAAAAATCCGCCCGCAATGGGGACGATGACGCCGCCGAAAGCAATCAAAGTGGCAAACAGTCCGGATCGTTTAAGCTCTTTGATGTCGGTCTCAAGGCCCGCCGAAAACAGAATCATGACGACGCCTATTTCGGCAATGCCTTTGAAAAAGCTTGTGGAATCGGGCGTGGGACGAATGGGCGACCACCATCCGAACTGTCCCCAGATCGCGGGTCCTATCAGAAGTCCGGCAATGACCATACCCACGACCTGAGGCAAACCGATTTTTCGCATCAGCATGCCAAGCGCTTTTGTGGAAAACAAAATTATCGCAAGATCGAGAAAAATTTGTGTTATATCCATGATATCACGTCCTTACCCTAGGCCCTCTGCCCCCGCAAAGTAAAGCCCCGTAAAGTATTTCATCATTTCGTTCTGGATTATAAACCTAAATTTTTTCTTTGTCAACCTATTTTTTATTACAAATTTCAATAAAACGCAATTGTCCTCAGCGGTAAAAGCGCGCTTAACCTTTCCCCCGTTATGAGGTCGGTTACGGTTTTATTCAGCTCGTATGCGCATTTGCCCATATTGGACACGACATTCAAAGCCCCGCCGCGGACAAAAGAAAACACTCCGTTTTCCGCCGCGCTTACCGTGACGCTGCCGCCGTTAAGCTCCTTAAGCGCGCGCAATTTTCCCAACGCGCGATAATAATCGGTAAGACTTTCGTCCTGATTGTTCCAGGGGAAAAACCTGCGGCTAAAAGGGTCTTCGTATCCTTCAAGGCCCGCCTCGTCGCCGTAATAAAGACAGGGCACCCCGGGAAGAGTGTACTGCAGCGCCGCCGCAGCTTTCAGTTTTTCCTTAGCAAGCGTGCGGTCGCTTATTTTATGCACGGCGCGTTCGGATTTATTTTCGGGCACGGGATCGGAAGAAAGCGCGTTCAGAATTCTTACCGTGTCGTGAGTCCCCAAAGGATTCATGAGATTGTCGAGAACGCGCTTCGGATAATTATTGACAATACGGCATACCGTGCGCTTAAGCGGCTCCGCTTCGCCCGTGTTTACGTAATCGATTATTGCGTTTTTGAACGGATAATTTGTAACGCTGTCCAGTTGCGCGCCCTGAAGATACCGCCGCCTGAACCCGTAAGCCGTCTTATTGGACGCGTCCTCCCACACTTCGCCCAGCACGAGAGCGTCGGGTTTTACGCTTTTAGCCGCGTGCGTAAGGTTGTCGATAAACGCGTCGGGAAGCTCGTCCGCGACGTCCAGCCGCCAGCCCGCAATCCCCATGCGCATGTATTGACGGATTATACCGTCCTCTCCGTTTATAAACTCGTCGTAGCGGACGTTTGCCTCGTTTACGCAGGGCAGAATTTTCACGCCCCACCAGCATTTGTAATCGTCGGGAAACGCGCTGAAGTCATACCAGTCGTAATACGGACTGTTTACCGACTGATACGCCCCTACCGAATCGTAGTTTCCGTAGCGGTTGAAATACACGCTGTCGTCGCCTGTATGAGAAAACACTCCGTCCAGAATTACCTTGATTCCGCGCATATCCGCCTGCTTTATAAGCCGTTTAAGCGCCTCTTCCCCGCCGAAATCTGCATCCACCCTGCGGTAGGAGCCCGTATCGTACTTATGGTTCGACGCCGCCTCGAACACGGGGTTAAGATAAATGCACTTTACCGAAAGCGATTTTAAGTAATCCAGTTTTTCGGTTACGCCGTCAAGGTTGCCGCCGAACATGTCGTTGTTCCTGACTATTCCGTTTTCATCGGGAAGGTATTCGGGACAGCCGAAAGTATCTTCTCTATATACGGCGTTTTTTTTGGTTCTGTATCTTACTTTACCGAAGTTGAAACGGTCGGGCATTATCTGATAGAAAATCCCGCCGCGTAAAAATTCGGGCGCGGAATAATTGCTTTTGAAAGCGGTAAGCTGCCATTCTTCCTTACCCGCCTCGGAAGCGTAAAGGTCCTCGTCTGCAAAGACGTTCCTTTCCTCGCCGTTTACGAAAAACGCGAAATGATAAAAATACAGTCCGGGCGTGGTTACCCGCATGGTAAAAGAAAATCTGCCCCCGCCGCAATCCTTCATCGGATAGCGCACGGGGGTTTCTTTTTCCTTGGTCAGCACGAAGTATGCCCGTTCCGCGTCGGCACAAAGGACGTTTACGGTAAAATCCGCGTTTACCTCCACTCCGCCGACGGGATTTTTGAATTTTTCGTCACACGGAAAAAACTCAACGAACATGAGGTTATTTTTCCTCGACGTAACTGACGGGCTTAAGGTGCCATATGTTGTCGCAATACTCTTTTATGCTGCGGTCGGCGGAAAATACTCCGGACTGCGAAATGTTGACAAGCGCCATGCGGTTCCATCTTTTGCGGTCGGCATACGCTTTGTCGAGATCGGAAGCCGCGCGCAGATAATCTTTGAAATCGCCGAGCACCATATACGGATCGGCAACGTAATTCGTGCCAAGCGTGAGATAATCGGCAATATCTGAAAAGGACTGCCCGTCGAAGCCCGTCCTGAGCGCGTCCACCACGCGGCGGATTTGCGGGTCGGACGAATAAAGATGCGAAGCGTTGTAACCCGCTTGCCATACTTTTTCCACCTCGTCCGCCTTGAACCCGAAAGTAAAGATGTTGTCTTTACCCACGCGCTCGGCGATCTCCACGTTGGCGCCGTCCACGGTGCCCAGAGTAATCGCGCCGTTAAGCATGAACTTCATATTGGACGTGCCCGACGCTTCTTTGCCCGCAAGCGAAATCTGCTCCGACACCTCGGACGCGGGGATAAGCCGCTCGGCTTTGGTGACGTTGTAATTTTCGACAAACAGCACGTCTACTTTGCTTTTGACTTTGGGATTGCGCTGAATCTCTGCCGACAAACAGTTTATAAGCGAGATAATGCGCTTTGCGTGATAATATCCGCCCGCCGCCTTGGCGCCGAAAATAAAGGTTTCGGGCGTGACGGAAACATCGGGATTTTCCGTAACGGTCAGATATTTATCGATAATTTTAAGTACGTTGAGAAGCTGACGCTTATACTCGTGCAGGCGCTTTATCTGTGAATCGAAACGCGAATCGGGGTTAAGCGAAAATCCCGTCGTCTTTTTTACGTAATCGGCAAACTCCGCCTTGTTGGCGCGCTTTATCTCGTCAAGCTTTTTAAGAACCGACTCGTCCTCAACGTATTTCGACAGGCCGCTAAGTTTATCCGCGTCCGCAACGTAACCGTCGCCTATAAGCGAAGTAATAAGCGAGGCAAGCCGCGGATTTGCCTGATTAAGCCATCTTCTGTGAGCGATTCCGTTGGTTACGTTGGTAAAACGCTCGGGTAAAATGGCGTAAAAGTCTTTGAAAATGCTTTCCTTTATTATGTCGCTGTGCAGCGCGCTTACGCCGTTTATGCTGTGAGAGCCTATCACCGCCAGGTTTGCCATGCGCACCTGACCGTTGCCTATTACGTGCATGCGCGAAAGTTGCTCCTGCGTGCAGTCGCGGTGCTCTCCGTCGAAACGCGCGTCAATTTCCTTTATTATCGAATAAATTCGCGGCAGACGCATGCGGACAAGGTCCTCGCTCCACTTTTCAAGCGCCTCGCTCATGACCGTGTGATTGGTGTAAGCGATGGTGTTGACGGTAATGTTCCACGCCTTTTCCCAAGAAAAACCGTACTCGTCCATAAGCAGCCGCATAAGCTCGGGTACGGCAAGCGCGGGATGAGTGTCGTTTATGTGTATAGCCGCTTTTTCCGCAAGATTGTCAAGGCTTGGATTGCGTTTAAGATGATCCTTGATTATGGACTGAAGGCTTGCGCTGACCAGAAAATACTGCTGAGAAAGGCGCAGTTGTTTGCCCTCGAAATGTTCGTCGGAAGGATAAAGCACCTTGCTTATGAGTTCCGCCTCGTTGTCGCCGCGCATAGCCGCGAAATAGTCGCCCTGCGTAAAGGACTTCATATCGAAGGACGCGGGTGCGCTGGCGCGCCAGAGCCGCAAAACGCTTACGCCCTTGCCGCCGTGACCGCTTATCATCACGTCGTAAGGAAGCGCCTCCACCAGGCTTGCCCCCTCGTGACGGATTTTTAGCGTGCCGTCCGACCAGTCCTCCGTTACGTGCCCGCCGAGTTTTACGGTAAAACTCTTGTCGGAGCGCGGCATCATCCAGACTTCGCCCGTGTCCAGCCAGATGTCGGGAAGCTCCACCTGAGTGTTTTCCACTATTTTCTGTTTGAAAAGTCCGTATTCGTATCTTATGGAAAATCCCATGGCGGGATAGTTGTTTGCCGCAAGCGCGTCGAAAAAGCACGCCGCAAGCCTTCCAAGGCCGCCGTTTCCCAGTCCCGCGTCCGCCTCCAGCTCGTAAAGATCGGTGAGGTTGAATCCAAAAGATTTGACCGCGTCCGTAAACTGCTTGGTAAGGTCAAGGTTGTAAAGGTTGTTTTTCAAAGAGCGTCCCAGCAAAAACTCCATGCACAAGTAATAGACGCGCTTTGCGCCTTGTTTATACGCCTCTCGGTTGAAACGCTGCTTCTGAAGCAGAAGCATATCCCTTAAAACCAGCGCGCAGGCCTTGTAAATCTGCATGGGCGACGCGCCTTTGGGCGTGGTGGCAAAATATTTATCCAGTTTTTCCGTTATCAGTTCCTTGATTTTTGACGTAGTGTACTCCATTGATCGTCCTCCGTGAAAGCAAATCGAAAAAAGCGTTTATTTATTAAGCACTTCGTTATAGTATTCGTCGTATTCCTTTGCGCTTCTGTCCCAGCTGAAATCGCACTTCATTGCGCGGCGGCGCAGTCCTTTGAAGATGTCGAAGTAATCGCGGTAAAGCCCCACCGCTCTGTCCACGGCGTAAAGCAGATCGCCTGCGTCGTAACCGCCGAAACAGAAGCCGTTGCCCGATTTTCCGTCGCCGCAATCCGTGACCGAATCCTTAAGCCCGCCCGTGGCGCGCACGACGGGTATTGTGCCGTATCGCATGGCCATCATCTGGGATAAGCCGCAGGGCTCAGACCTTGAGGGCATTAAGAATATGTCGGCGCCGGCGTAGATTTTCTGCGCGAGGTCCTTATTGAAGGAAATTATCGCACGCACGCGGTTTCCGTACACGTTCTGCATGTGGCGGAAAAAGTTTTCGTGATCGGGATCGCCGGTACCGAGGATTACGAACTGCACGCCTTTTTTCATGATTTCGTTGAACGCCGACCTTACGATGTCAATCCCCTTATGAGAGGCAAGCCGCGTAATCATGGCAATCATGGGCACTTTTTCGTCCGCGGGTAAATCCAACAGCCGCTGAAGCCCCGTCTTGTTTTCCGGCTTGAATTCGTCCACCGTATCGGCGTCGTAGTTTTTGAAAAGCGACGCGTTGGTGGCGGGATTATAGGTATCGGTGTCGATGCCGTTCAGAATTCCCTTGAGCTTATGCGCGTTTTTAAGCAGAATGCTTTGCAGTCCGTGCGCGTACTCGCCGCTCATGATCTCCGCAGCGTAGCTTTTGCTGACGGTGGAAACGCTGTCGCTGTAGTCGATTGCGCCTTTCATGAGGTTTATGCAGCCGCCGAACTCTATGGACATATACTCCCTTCTGGGGATTCCGAAAAGGTCCTCTATGACGTCGGGAGAAAACTGACCCTGATATTCTATATTATGAATGGTGAATACGGTCCTGATACCCTGAAGCGAGTCGCGATACTGATAGAACAGCTTGTAATAAACGGGTATAAGCGCGGTATGCCAGTCGTTGCAGTGCAGTATGTCCACATGCCAGTTAAGATACGGAATAAGCTCCAGCACCGCGCGGGAGAAAAACGCGAAACGCTCGCCGTCGTCGCCGTAACCGTACAGTCCCGACCGCTTAAAATAATATTCGTTGTCCACAAACCAGAATTTAACGCCCTCGTATTCCAGCTCGAAAAGTCCGCAATACTGGTTTCTCCACGCCAAAGGCACGGTAATGGAACGGATGAAAGACAGCTTTTCGCGATATTCGGCGGGTAAATTCTCATAAAGGGGAAGAATTACACGCGCCTCCACGGTGCCCAGCTTGTTCAGCGCTCGCGGCAGAGAGCCCACAACCTCCCCAAGGCCGCCCGTACCCGCGAAAGGCCAGGCCTCTGACGCGGCGAACAGGACGTGTTTAACCTCTTTTTTTACGGTTTCCGCCTTGGCTTCAGCCGTGTTTTCCGCCTTGCTTTCCGTATTTTCGGCGACGTCCGAAGGCTTTTCGACTATGCTTTCGGTCTTATCGACGGCAGGCGCTTTTTTCGCCGCGGGTCTTTTCTTACCCGCAGTCGCTTTCGTCGATGCGGTTTTTGCTTTTGAAGCATCGGATTTTTTACGGCCGCGGGTCTTTTTTTCCTTAACCGCGACTTCCTCGGCGTTTTCGGGCGGCAAAGTCGACTTTAAGGGATTTGCCACGGCGCCGCGCTTTTTGACGGCGACCTGACCGCTTGAACGGACAGCGACTTCCTTTTTGGTCTTAAGCGTAACTTTACCGTCGGGTTTAACGGTTGCTTCGCCTTTTTTCTTGGTGGTAACGGTGCCTTTACCGCGCACCGCCGGAGTTTTTTGTTCCGCCCCGGAAACTTTGGTTTTTACCGACTGTTCGGTAATGGTTTTTTCTTCCATGTTTTAACTCCTTTTGGTTTAACCGTGAAAATTTTTTGATTAAGAACGCGTAACTGAATATTCCCGTGCCGAAAAGCCTTTTAAACTATGGTGTTTTTGGGCAGGAAATACGGTCTTGTTTCGTGGCCGCTTAAGGTACGGCTTTCGAGAATGTGCGAAAACTTGTCTGCAATGACGCAGTTTACGTAACTGCCCGAATCGACTAACACGTTATTGAAGAGAATACTGCCCTTGACGTGCGCGCCTTTCGCGATTTTTACGCCGCGGAAAAGAATGGAGTTTTCCACCTCTCCTTCTATGACGCAGCCGTCCGCCACAAGCGAATTTTTAACGCTGCCCGTGTCGTCTATTTTGCAGGGAGCGCTGTCGCGGACCTTTGTGTAGATGGCACCGCCGCTTCTAAAAAGCTGGTCGCGCGTGCTTTTGTCGAGAAGCTGCAAGGAATGTTTGTAATAGTTAGCCATGGTGTCGATGCTGGCGAAATAGCCCGTGTATTCGTAACCGTATATATTATAGTCGTCCACGCCGCGTATGAGAACGTCGCGCGAAAAACTTTTGTACCCAAGCTCGTCCGCGTTGTCGATAATGCTTAAAAGGAATTTGCGATTTACCACAAGCATGTTGGTGAAAACGTTTACGGTACCGCTGTGCTTGTTGCCGGTAATAACCTTTCTGACCCTGCCGCCGCTGTCCAGTTCCAGTTTGGTGCGCACCTTTTTGTCGCCTTCTTCAAGCTGTTTGCGACGGTAAACCACGGTGATGTCCGCATGCTTTTCTATATGATAGCTTAACACTTTGGAAAAATCGATGTTGCAGACGTTGTCGCAGTCGGACATTACGACGTAAGTTTCGGTGGCTTCGCGCAGATAATACGCGCAGTTGGAAATCGCCTCAAACCTTGAGGAATAGACCGCCGCGCTGTCCCTGCCGTAAGGCGGAAGAATAGTCAGACCGCCGTTTTTTCTGGACAGGTCCCAGCTTTTGCCGCTGCCGATATGCTCCATAAGCGACTGGTAGTTGTATTTTGTGATGATTCCCACTTTGTAAATGCCGCTGTTGACCATGTTGGACAACACGAAGTCTATCAGCCTGTATCTGCCCGCATAAGGCACCGACGCCAAAGTACGCGTTGCGGTAAGCTCGTTGATTTCCTTATCGTGAATGTTGGAAAAAATTACGCCCAAAGTTTTCATTTTCGTTTCCCTTTCCTATTTGTTTTCCACAATATCGCCGGACGCGATAACGCTGCCCTTTCTGATCACGCTGTCCCTGCCGATAAGCGCGATCCTTTCCTTACTGCTGTTCTGGTCGCCGATGACCACGTCGTCTTCCACGGTCACGTTTTCGTCCAGCATGCCGTAGTCGACGGTGACGTTTTCACCGATGACGGTGCCGCGCATTATGACGCTGTTCCTGATAACGCTGCCCTTGCCTATCGCAACGTCCTCGGAAACGACGCTGTTTATAATCGTGCCGTTTATTTCGCAACCCGCCGTGAACACCGAATTGATTACGTTTCCGGTTTCGCCTATGTAAGAGGGAGGAAGCGGCTCGTTACGGGAATAAATTTTCATGTCGGGTTCGTTAAGGTTGATTGCGGGATGGTCGCCTAAAAGGTCCATGTTTGCCTCCCACAGCGAAGTAACGGTACCGACGTCTTTCCAGTAGCCCGTAAAACAGTACGCATACAGCTTTTTGCCCGATTTAAGCATATACGGGATTATGTTTTTACCGAAGTCGTTCTGGGACGTCTTGTCTTTTTCGTCGCGAATAAGCTCCTCTATAAGCACGTCCTTTTTAAATATGTACACGCCCATGGACGCATGGTTGCTTTTTGGATTTTTGGGTTTTTCCTCAAAATCCGTGATGCGCTTGTCTTTATCGAAACTCATTATGCCGAAACGCGGCGCTTCGGACACGGGGACGTCTATTACCGCGATGGTGCAGTCGGCGTCGGACAAGACGTGCTCCGACAGCATTCTGGAATAATCCATCTTGTATATGTGGTCGCCCGAAAGAATAAGCACGTTTTCGCTGTCGTATTTGTTGAGAAAATGGATGTTCTGGTAAATGGCGTTTGCCGTACCTTTGTACCACTCTCCGCCCGCTTTAGCCTGATAAGGAGAAAGCGTATGAACTCCGCCGTTGGCGCGGTCGAGATCCCAGGGCTCGCCGCTGCCGATGTATTCGTTGAGAATAAGCGGCTCGTACTGCGTAAGCACGCCCACCGTATCGATGCCGGAATTGGTGCAGTTGCTTAATGTAAAGTCGATAATCCTGTACTTGGAGCCGAAAGACACCGCAGGCTTCGCTATTCCCGCGGTAAGGGCGTAAAGTCTTGTGCCCTGACCGCCCGCAAGCAACATGGCAACGCATTTTTTCTTTTTCATTTCTTTATCCCCCTGTGAGTTGAAGTAAGATAAACGCCCGACATGGGTTTAACGTCCATGACGAGACTGTAGTCGAATCCGTGCGAGGGAATTTTCTCCGCGCGGTATTTTACTTTTTCGCAGTCGAAGCCGCCGAGGTACGACGACAGTTTAACCGTATAAGTCCCCTTGTCCGCGCCGAACCTATAATTTTTATATTCGACGGGAGAGAAATTTATGACCGCAACGACCGAAGCTCCTTTTTTATTCATGCGTTCGTAGACGATGACGTTCTGAGTATTGTCGTCCACGACGTGCCACCTGAAACCATCGAAGCCGCCGTCGCACTGCCAAAGCGCGGAATTGCGTCTGTAAAAGTCATTAAGCGTGCGCACGAAATCGAAAGTCAGGGCATGAGAGGGAAAATCAAGCAGAAGCCAGTCCAGGCCCTGAGTGTAATTCCACTCTATGAACTGGCCTATTTCGCACCCCATAAACAGCAGTTTTTTGCCGGGATGCGCATACATGTTCATTAAAAAATTCCTCAATCCCGCGAATTTAAGGTCGTATTCGCCGGGCATCTTGTTAAGCAGGGAGCCTTTTCCGTGCACCACCTCGTCGTGGGAGATGGGAAGAATATAGTTTTCGCTGAAAGCGTAGGTTATGGAAAAAGTAAGCGCGTTGTGCTTGCCCGCGCGGAAATACGGGTCGGTCTTGGCGTAGTCGAGAATGTCGTTCATCCACCCCATGTTCCACTTATAGTTGAAGCCCAGCCCCCCTTCCGAAACGGGTTTGGTGACCAGCGGCCAGGCGGTGGATTCTTCGGCAATCATAAGCGCTTTGGGGAAACGTGCGAAAACGGCGGTGTTCAGTTTTTGCAGAAACGCGACTGCCTCCTCGTTTTCCTTGCCGCCGAAACGATTGGGCTCCCATTCGCCGTCCTTTCTGCCGTAATCGAGATACAGCATGCTTGCCACCGCGTCCACTCTTAAACCGTCGATGTGGTAAAGATCGAACCACATTATCGCATTGGAGCACAAAAAGGTCTGAACCTCGCCCCTGCCGTAATCGAAACAGCAAGTGCCCCACTCCTTATGCTCTCGCCTTAAGGGACTTGCGGGCTCGTAAAGCGGACGTCCGTCGAAAAGCGCAAGCCCGTTATCGTTTTTGGGAAAGTGTCCCGGCACCCAGTCAATGATAAGTCCGATGCCTGCCTTGTGCAGTTTTTCCACCAGATAACAGAAGTCCGCGGGAGTGCCGTACCGCGAAGTGGGCGCAAAGTAGCCCGTCACCTGATACCCCCAGGAGCCGTCGTAAGGATATTCCGCGACACCCATAAGCTCGAGGTGAGTATAGCGCAGTTTTCTGAGGTAAGGCACGATCTCGTCGGCAAATTTGCGGTAGGAATACACGTTGCCGTCGGGATAACGCCGCCAGCTGCCGATATGCGCCTCGTAAATATTCATGGGACAGTCGTATATGTCCTTTTCTTTCAGTTTTTCCCTGTAAGCTTCGTCGCTGACTTTTATGTCGGAAAGCGGATAAACCTTACTGTTTGTCCCCTCGTGCGTTTCGGAGTGAAAAGCATAGGGATCGGACTTATATATAAGCTTGCCTTCGGGTGTGGTTATCAGAAATTTATATGCGTCGAACTTTTTAACGCAATCCGCACTAAGCTCGTAAATTCCCTGCCCCGTAAGACGCATAAGTCCCTTGTCCTTGTCCCAGTCGTTGAAGTCGCCCACCACCGACACCGATAAAGCGGAAGGGGCAAATACCCTGAACACGGCTTTGCCGCGGGATTCGTCATACTGACAACCGAAATAACGGTAAGCGTCGTACAATTCGCCTTCGTGAAACTTTTTTTCGTCTCTTTCGTTCATAAACTCAGCTGCCTCCAAATTAGTGTCCGTAAATTCAATCCGATTGGCGCGCAGAAATTTATCGCCTACGTTATTATACATTATTTTACCGCATAAATCAATACTTATTCCTTATTTTTACTGTAAATCCCTTGTAAATTTTATGTTAAAGCATACAGACGAACAAAAATTTATTGTATCTGACATTATAAAAAATTTTAAAAAAAATGCATAAAACGGTTGACAATATTCTTATACTGTAATATAATTCAATCGATATTTCAGCAAAGGCGCTGTAGGATTTCAAAATTCCTGCGGCGCTTTATCTATTTTATCGGGTAATAATTTTTTAAGGAGATAAATTTATATGAGCAAAGTTCCGGAATTGTTCGGCAGCCTTGTGTTCAACGATTTGGTAATGCAGAAATGTCTGCCGAAAGAAACGTACAAAGCATTCAAGTCGCTTGTCAAAGCGGGTGAGCCTTTGACGCCCGAAATCGCCAACGTAATCGCCAACGAGATGAAGGAATGGGCTATTTCCAAAGGCGCGACTCATTATACCCACTGGTTCCAGCCCATGACGGGTATAACCGCCGAAAAGCACGACAGCTTTATTTCCCCCGTGGGCGACGGCACCGTCATCATGAATTTCTCGGGCAAAGAGCTTATTAAAGGCGAGCCCGACGCGTCAAGCTTCCCCAACGGCGGATTGCGCTCCACTTTTGAGGCGCGCGGCTACACCGTGTGGGATCCGACGTGCTACGCTTTCATAAAAGACGGCGCGCTTTGCATACCTACGGCGTTCTGCTCCTACTCGGGGCAAGTGCTGGACAAGAAGACTCCGCTTATAAGGTCCACCGAGGCGCTGTCCGCTCAGGCCGTAAGACTTTTGAAGCTTTTCGGCAAGAACACGGCAAAAGTCACCGTTACCGTGGGACCGGAGCAGGAATACTTCCTCATCGACAAACAGCTTTATCTTAAACGTAAAGACCTTATCTTTACGGGCCGCACTCTTTTCGGCGCGAAACCTCCCAAGGGACAGGAACTTGAGGACCATTACTTCGGCAACATTCGTCCCAGAGTAATCGCGTTTATGGAAGACCTTGACGAGGAGCTTTGGAAACTGGGAATCTTAGCCAAAACCCGCCATAACGAGGTTGCTCCCTCCCAGCACGAGCTTGCGCCCATCTTCACCGTAGTCAACGTGGCAGCCGACCACAACCAGCTTACGATGGAGTTCATGAAAAAAATCGCCGACAGACACAATCTTGCCTGCCTGTTGCACGAAAAACCCTTTGCGGGCGTAAACGGATCGGGCAAACACAACAACTGGTCCATCTGCACCGAAGAGGGCGAAAATCTGCTTGACCCGGGTAAAAACCCGCACGACAATCTTTTGTTCCTGACCATTCTGTGCGCCTTGATGGCGGCAATCGACGACCATCAGGACCTTCTCAGGCTTTCAGTCGCAAGCGCCGGCAACGATCATCGTCTGGGCGCAAACGAGGCTCCTCCCGCGATAATCTCCATGTATCTGGGCGACGAGCTTACCGATATCCTGGACGCCATGGCGGAGGACAAAGCTTACGAGAAGAAGAAAGCCACCGCTATGAACATGGGCGTGGACGTCATTCCCGCTTTCATGAAGGACACCACCGACCGCAACCGTACCTCGCCTTTCGCGTTTACGGGTAATAAATTCGAGTTCCGTATGTTGGGCTCCACTTCCAACATTTCCTGCCCCAACACCATGATCAACGCAGTCGTTACCGAAAAGTTCGACGAGTTTGCCACCAGACTGGAAAAAGCCAAGGACTTTGAAAAGGAAGTCAAAAAGCTCATTCGCGACACTTATACTAAGCATAAGAGAATCGTATTCAACGGCAACGGTTACTCCGAAGAATGGACGGCGGAAGCCGAAAAACGCGGACTGCTCAACCTTAAAAACACTCCCGAAGCGCTGGTTCACTACACCGACGAAAAGAACGTCAAACTGTTGTCCAAGTACAACATTTACACTCCCGAGGAAGTGGCGGCGCGCGAAGAAATTCTTCTGGAAAACTATTCAAAGCTCATCAACATCGAGGCTCAGACCATGATAGAGATGGCAAGCAGAGAAATTCTTCCCGCCTGCATCGCGTTTTCCTCCAAGCTTACGCAAGCGATCATCGACAAAAAGGCCGTTTCCTTGCCCGCAGCCGCCGAAACCGATTTGGCACAGCATGTTTCGGAGCTTACAGACAGGGCTTACCTGGCGCTTAAGTCGCTTGAGGACATCGTTGTGGAAGCCAAACTTGTGGAGGACGTCGTCGCCGCAGCTTACAACTATCACGACAAGGTTTTTGCCTCCATGCAGGAACTGCGCGCTTGCTGCGACGCTTTGGAAACCATTGTCTCCAAAGAGTACTGGCCCTTCCCCACTTACAGCGATTTGCTGTTTTCCGTCTGATAAAAAAATATAAATCAAATCAAGGACACAAAGACGTGTTGGCTGCTTAAACTGCCTGCACGTCTTTTCTTTTTAGGTATTAAATTTTTTATATACAGGAGGTAAACAAAAATGACAAACATGAACCTGTTTGCCGTGACCATGGACGATCTTGCCGCCAGTATAGACACCGTATGGATACTGGTCGGCGCGGCTTTGGTCTTCTTTATGCAGGCGGGATTCGCCATCGTGGAAGCGGGCCTTACCCGCGCGAAAAACACGGGCAACATCCTTATGAAGAACCTTATGGACTTCTGCCTGGGCACCATAGTCTTCTGGGTGCTGGGATACGGTCTTATGCACGGTAAGGACGTGGCGGGCATTATAGGTGTGCCTACCCTCGGATTCCTTACGGGTGACTACGACATGCTTCACCTCATTTTCCAGACCGTCTTCTGCGCGACCGCGGCGACCATTGTTTCGGGCGCCATGGCGGAACGTACCAGATTTTCCTGCTACTGCATTTATTCGATTGTGATAAGCCTTATCGTTTATCCCGTTTCCGGCCACTGGATCTGGGGCGGCGGCTGGCTTGCGGACCTCGGGTTCCACGACTTCGCGGGCTCGGCTGCGGTTCACCTCGTGGGCGGTATTTCGGCCCTTATCGGCGCTGCAATGCTTGGTCCCCGTATCGGCAAATACGGTAAAGACGGAAAGCCCCGCGCTATTCCCGGTCATAACCTTACCTTTGCCGCTTTGGGCGTGTTTATCCTCTGGTTCTGCTGGTTCGGATTTAACGGCTCGTCTACGTACGGCGCAGTAGGACTGACCGACACGATGGCATTAGTCTTCGTGACGACCAATATGGCTCCTGCCGTTGCCGCCACCACCTGCCTTATCATCACCTGGATAAGATATAAAAAGCCCGATGTTTCGATGTGCCTTAACGGCGCGCTTGCCGGCCTTGTCGCTATAACCGCAGGCTGCGACGTTGTGTCCCCCCTCGGCGCATTCTTCATAGGCATCATCGCCGGTTTCGTCGTCGTCTTCGGCGTGGAATTCCTGGATAAAGTCGTAAAAATCGACGACCCCGTCGGCGCAATAGCCGTTCACGGCTTCTGCGGTGCGACCGGTACCGTTCTTACCGGTATATTCAACACCACCGACGGTATCTGGGGCGCATTTGCCGGTAACACCGGTTGGGGCTCAGCCTTCAGCTATCTCGGAATCCAGATTCTGGGCGTAGTTGTGGTAATCGCCTGGGTAGGCGCCACCATGTTGCTTACTTTCTACCTGCTTAAAAAGTTCATGGGTCTGCGCGTTTCCGCAAAAGAGGAAATCGGCGGCCTGGATCTTTACGAGCACAACCTTGTTTCCGCTTACGCAGGATTTGACTTTGCTGACCACACCGCCGACGAATACATCGCTGAAAACTCCGTATTTGCCGACACTGCAAGCGCGGCAAAACCCGCTGCTACTGCTGCTCCCGCCGTACCTGCGGCCATGAAACCCGCAGAAACGCACAGCGGCGACAAGCCCAAACTTACCAAAGTGGTTATCGTCATCAACCGTAATAAGTTTGAAGCGCTTAAAGCCGCAATGAACTCCATCGGCGTCACGGGCATGACCGTTTCCGAAGTCATGGGCTGCGGCGTACAGAAAGGACATACGGCAATGTACCGCGGCACCAAGTACGAAATGAACCTGCTGCCCAAGTACAAAGTTGAAATCGTGGTAAGCGCTGTCCCCGTTGAAACGGTAATCTCCGCAGCCGAAGCCGCACTGCATACCGGCAACATCGGCGACGGAAAGATATTCGTTTACGACGTGGAAAACGTTGTCAAAATCCGTACCGGAGAAGAAGGTTTCGACGCGTTGCAGGACAACGATAAAGCTTAACGGCTTTCTCCCTTCTTTATCCGACCAACGCACGATAAAACCTGATATTAACGGCTGAAAGCAAAAACCTCGCGTTTTTAGTAAAACGCGAGGTTTTTTCAAGCTGTTTCCTTAAAGAGCTTATTCCTTCCCCGTAGACAGTCCGTCTCAGCGAAAAGTTTTTTATCCGTTTTCCGCTTAGAAATACTTACAAAAAAAAATTATGTTACAAAAGCCTGAAATTTTTTTGCTGTTTTCCGCGCGGCTTTTAATCTTTACATCGCGCAAAAGCATTATATCTATTAACCCGACGTAAGCTGTTACCTCCCCTCCTATGAGCCGTAAAGCCATAAAACTCCGTCAACAAAAGTCAAGCGGTTAAATAATTCTTAAAAATCATCCTGTTTATAAACAACTGCTTGGCCTTCTGTATGAGCGTGCCCGCAAAAATCATACAGTCCGAACCTTCTTGAACAATCAGCCCTGCTCTTTTGCAGCGCATAAAGAAACGACGTAAGTACTTTCACCCAAAAGCTATCTCTATAAAAAACTCCGTCGTAAAACCTCTTAATTGTCGGACGCATCGTGCGCCGCCCGTAAAAGCCTTTTAAAGGCTTCGTCCAGTTTCATTTTGGGTGAAGCCTCCGCGTCTTCGGGCTTTACGCTTTCTTCGCGCAAAAGGGCGCTTATCTCTTTCATCTCGTCTGAAGCGTTGCCGTAATCTTTCTTATTATCCGAACTTGTCTCCGCGTTTTCAAACGCCGGCTCGCAAACAGGCAGCCTGAATCCGTCAAGATAATCGTCGTCGGAATCAGGCAAAGAAATTTTACTTTCCAAAAGCTTTTCCCCGTTTAAGGCGTTCAACTCTTCCCTTTCCGAAGAAAACGAGTCTGAACGGGTTTCCCCGTCCCTGCATGTTTTAGCCGTTTCACGGTTCTCCGACGGTTTCAAGACGACTTTGGAATCTTCTTCATAATGCGCAAAAAGCCTTAGCTTAAATTTTTCGTCCGTTAAATCCCTAAATTTATCGAAAGCGGAACGGATTGATTTGTCGGCGCATGCGGCAAAAGAAAAGCAAACGGCGGCAAACGCAAGTCCCTCTGTAAACAGTACCGAAGCCGTGGAGAATATCGCCCCGTCTGCGAAAGGATGATTATAGTAATGCGAAAACGCAAGAAAAGTCAGGAAAACCGCTATAGCCGCGGTAGTTGCAAAAATCGCTTTTACGCCGCATTTCAATGCTTTAGCGCCCCTGAATTCAATATCTGAGGATACAAACGCGGACGGCGGAGCGTTAAACGCTTCCGCTTTATAAAAAGCGTTTTTTACCCATTGCGGCATATCAGCTAAACTTTTTAACCGGCAAACAGAAAAATCGTAACTATCAAGGGTGGAAAGTTCTTCCCGCAATGCTGTGATTTTGCGTTTTTCACGCCGTGCTTTCGCCCAGCCGACAACCGTCGCCAAAGCTGTAATAACTAAAGGCAACGCCGTCATGGCAAGCGCCGCCACGGTAAAGCCCGTTTCCGACACGAAAAAAGCATGAACGCCTTTTAAAAATTCATACATGAAGAATGTCCCTCCCGACAAAAATTTTGCCGCGGCGAACCGCGTTTCCGCCTGCCGTACGGCTGCGGAAAAAAGGACGGATATGAATTTTTATAAGCTATTTATAAAAGCGCGCGCTTAAGCGCAACCGGCTTTAGCGCCGTATCAGACCTTGCGTTTGGCGAAAAATTTTTCAATCGCGCTGTCCGTTCTTTCTCGCGGAATTTCGATAAAGTCAGACAGGACGAAAGAATAAATAAGCGTTTTGGTCACTTTAAGCCCCAGAATGTTTTCCGCCGCAGCACGGTAAACCGCAAGCTGAAGGTCGTATCCGCCCGAAATAATTGTTGACGGATCTGAGGTTTTGTAATCTATAACGATGCAATTTTCTCCGTCGATAATCATAAGATCTATGACGCCCTGCACCAACAAGCCCTGCATATTAAGCACAAACTGCTTTTCGCGGTAAAAGTTTTCGCCCAAAATGGGTTTGATTTTTTCGCGGGCGGCGAACAGTTTTTCCTTGTCTGTAAGCTCGCCTATACCGTATTCATCGCAAAGCAGCCGCCACTGAAGTTCAAAATCGGCGTTAAAATCCATACATTCCATCGCCTTATGGTAAGCGTTGCCCCTGTCTAAAGCCCTGTCGTCCGATTCTCCGCCGATATAATGAGTAAATTCTGTCTCGTCGATAAGCCGGTTCATCGCGGTGACGGAACTTTTAACCTCACGATGCTCATAAGGATATTTAAAACCGATGTATTTTTTAATCGAGTCCGTGAGATGCGCGTCGGGTTGGGAAGAAACGACCAGTTTCTCGTCCGCGGAATAATCCACGCGACAATCGTCCTGCTCCTTAAGTCTGTAACCGATGCGCGCGTAAAACGGCCTTAACCAGTCGAAAAAGCTGGTGCCGCCCTCGAAATCGGTTGCGCTGTCGCTGTCGAAATTGAAAACGGGGTCCTTTTCTTTGGCGCAGGCGTAGACGTAAAGACCGTTTTTGGCGCGCGTCAAAGCGACGTACAACAGGCGCATCTCCTCTTCCAGCATTGCGCGTTTCTTTTTAAGCGACGCCGCGAAAGTCAGTCTGTTGACTTTTACGGTGCGTTCGTCAAGGTCGTGATTTTTCATGCAAAGACCCAGTTTTGAGTCGATAATCACCTTACCCAGAAGGTCCGACATGTTGAACTGCCTGTCCGTGCCGGCAAGATACACAAAGGGAAATTCCAGCCCTTTGGAGCCGTGGACGGTCATGACCGAAACGGCGTTTGCCGCCCCCGAGCGTTTGAAGTCGTCCAGTTTTAAATCCAGAAAAGCGACGTATTCCCTTACGCTGCCCCCGTAAGGCGAAGAAGAAAGATGATCCAGAAAAGCGTTTAACGCGTCCGCTTTTTCCTCAGGCGCGTCGGAAGACAGCGCCTGCGCAAACCATTCTTTTTCCGCGGTCAGCATACCGATAAGCTCGGCCGCGGTGCGGGTATAGCTTAGCGCGAGATACCTTTGCGTAAGCGCAAAAAATTCTTTCAATTTTTCGGCCGTTTCGTCCTTTTTGCTTGCGGCATACCCGTCGCACAGCGCATAAAAACGGTTTTCGGTCTTAGGCCCCGCAAGTTTTACGGCGCAAAGCTCATCGTCGCTGAGCCCCGCAACGGGGGACCTTAAAAGGGCGACAAGCGCGATGTCGTCCGTAAAATTGCACAGATACCGCATGAACTGAGTCAGTACCGTAACTTCGTACACGGAAGAAAACTTAAGGTTATCGGACAGTGACGCGTTAACGCCGATTTTACGCAATTTTTCGTATAAAAGCCCGAAATATTCGCCGCGCGAGGCAACCAGCACGGCAATGTCGGACGGACTGACGGGGCGAGAGCCTCCCTCCGGCAAGGGGACGGTGCCCTCCGCCAGTTTTCGGGCGATGTCCGTCACGATAAGATCCGTTTCGGCGTCCGCTTTGCCGTAATCGGACAGATTTTCGGATTGAGAAACGCTGTACACGCCTTTATAGGGAAAGGTTTTGTCGTCCAGCTTTATGAGATTAAGTTGCACTTCCCCGCCCTTTAAGTCCCTTCCGCTTTTAAGCAGCGCTTTCGTGCGATAATCGATTTTGCCGAAATCCTCCGTCATAAGCGACGAAAATACCTTGTTCGCAAACTCGAGAATGTTTTCCGAACTTCTGAAATTGTCGTTTAATTCAATCGGGCAGGCAAAACCTTTTTGGCTGTAATTGACGTATTTGTCCAGGAAAATTTCGGGGTCGCACATGCGGAAAGCGTAAATACTTTGCTTGACGTCGCCCACAAGAAACAGATTGCCGCTGCTTTTTACCGCGTCGACAATGCGCTCCTGAAGCGGATTGACGTCCTGATATTCGTCCACGAAAATATACTTGTACTTTTCGCAGATTTCCCGTTTTATAACGGGGTCCTCCACGATTCTGCACGCAAAATGCTCTAAGTCCGAGTAGTCCAGCCGCGCTTTCTTCCTTTTTGCCTCGGCGTAAATGCGCCTGCTTTCTTTCACCAGCGACAAAAGCACGTCCGTAAAGACGGGAGGATTTTCGGGAAGAGGCAGTCCTTCGTACGCGTCCAGGGTTTTTGCCGCTTCGAAATAATCGTTTTTAAGCCTGAGAAATTCCTCGTTAAGGGAAGCAAACTTTTCGTCGATTTTCCCGAAAGCGCGCTTTACTTCCCCCGTTCCGCCGTCCAGATATTCGGAAAACGACCTAAGCACCGCCTCGTTCCGCGTAAAACCCGCCTTGACGGTCCTGTCGTAAAGGTCTTTGACAAGCGGCCGGAAACGCGATTTAAGCCTTCTCCTCTCTTCCGCGACCACGGCGTCGGCAAGCGATAAATCGTTTACGCCGGACTTTGCGTTTTCCGTAAGCCATTTGTCGGGATCAGGCTGTGCCTCAGCAAAATCGAAAACCTTTTTGATTAAATACTTCAGCGGCTCGTCGCTGCGACGGGAAAGCATTACATCGTAAAACTCGGCAAAATCCGCGTCGCCGTTTGTTACGGCCTGCTCCACCGCTTCGTCAATGGCGGCGTAAAGCATGGCAGCCGAGTCCGCCTCGTCCGCTATTTCAAAAGAAGGATCTGCGTCCACCGCGTAAAAATAAGTGCGTATCAACCGCTGACACCAGCTGTGCAAAGTGCTTATCTCCGCGGAGGGCAAAAGCAACAGCTGTTTTTCGGCGTTTGTGTCGCCGTTTTCGGCACGTTTCATAAGACGGGAAAGCAACTTTTCGCGCATATCGGCGGCAGCGCTGCGCGTAAATGTGCATATGACCATGTTTTCAAGCGACTCGCCTTCGTCTATAAGCGAAAGAACGCGCTCGATCATGACGGTGGTCTTGCCGCTGCCTGCAGAAGCCGACACTATGAGATTTTCGCCGCGGGATTTAATGGCTTTAAGCTGTAAAAATGTAAAACTCATAACTCCTGCACCGCTCCTAAAACGTCTTCCTTGGTAGCGCCGTCGCACTTTCTTACCCTGCGGGGCCCTTTACAAATTGCGGCATAATCGCAAAACGAACATGCCGTCTTTTTTCCGCTTTCTGCGGGCAATGCCGCAATAAAGCCCGAAAGAATCTCATTTACAGCGTTATCCGCCGCTTTTTCGGCATACTCCGTAAGCATGTAAAGCTGCTGTTGCGTGCATGCGCGGTTGTTTTTCGTAAGCACAAGATCGCCGTCTTTGTTAAGCTTAAGATTGGCGTCGACGACGCGGCTTTTATACGGCTGTATAAGTCCGCGGTCAAAAGCCTTTAAAAGTTCGCCGGAACTGTCGAACGCACCGCTGAGTCTGTGGGAAAATTCGTCGTCCGACCAGGAAACCGAAAAGGGAAAATAGAAAAAGCCCGCGGGTTTGAAGCCGTTTTCCTCAAGGACGCGCATGTAAATCATAAGCTGTATTTTTTTGCCGAAATAAAGGTCGGAATAGGAAAAATGAGTCTGCCCCGTTTTGTAATCGATCACTCTTGCGTAATCCCCGAAAACGTCGATGCGGTCTATTTCTCCGCTTAACCTGACGTCTCCCGACAGCGTAAGGGTTTTAAGAACCGAGTCTTCTTTGCCGAAGGATTCTTCCGTGGAATAGGGCTTAAATTCGCCCGCGTCTATCTGGGATTTTACGACCGCGCAAAGCGTTTCCGCCTCCTTGCGGACGCGGGAAAGAATACGCTCGTTAACGCGATATCTGTACTTTTCGAACTCCGAAACCGCCTTTTCCACGGCCGAGGGCACAAAAGCCGCAATGTCCGAGGGCATGCCTTCGTTCACAAAAAGTTCCACAACCTTATGGAGCAGAAGTCCCACGTCTATGGGCGTAACGGTGCCGTCCTCCGCTTTCTTTATCCTTAACCCGTAATTCATGAAGTACATGTACGGACATAGGTAATAAGTCTGAAGCGCGCTTACGGAAGTGACGCGGCTTTTCAGCATCAAAGCCTTGCCCGACGAAAGATAATCCGCACGCTCCTCGCGGTTGAGGAATTTGCGATAATCGTCGTCAAGCGCCGCCGCCACCGAAGAGGCAAACGGTAATTTTTTGTTGACCAGCAAGGTTTCCAGCGCGCCTTTCGCGCTGCCCAGCATGGCGGCTACCGTATCGGGATTTTGCTTTAAACAAAGCTCCTGTATAAAATTTTCGTGGTCGGAAACGCGCACATCGTTCCTTGACGAAAGCAACTGAAAGTCAAACGACGGCTTGTTCCCGTCGGAAAGCGAATACGTTATGAATATTTTTTCGCTGGCCTTAAGAAAATGCCACAATTCATAACGGCACAGCTCGTTTTTCCTTGCGGACTTAGGTTCCAGTTTCAGTTTGTAATCTTCCAGCTTGTCCGCATCGGCGTCCGACAGCAAACCGTCGTCGTCGCAAAGAGCGGGAAGCGCGCCGTCGTTAAAGCCCACGATGACGGCGAAACGCGGTCTTTGCCCGCGGAATCTGCTTAATGAACCGATCTGAACGGTATCGGAAAGATTGGGCACAAGCGAAATTTCCGTCCCCTCAAAGCCTTCGCGCAGAATGTCCGCAAGATCGTCCGACGGAATATCCCGATCGGCGTAAATTTCCCCGAAAAGACGGATAATTTCCTGAGTTTTTGCGAAAACCGCATCGAGATTTCTGCCGTCCGACAAAGAAAGCTCCCGCGTTTTTTCCGACGCGCCCACAAAATCGAGCAGTTTTTCCGACGCGGAAGAAAGCGCCGCCGCGGAGGAAAATTCGGTTTCGACAAGTCTTAAAATTTTCATCAGCCTGATCCGCACTTTTTCCGCAATCACTGCGTCTTCGTCTTTATCGTCGTCGGATACGAAAGTTTCGGTAAACCCGAGATAATCGACGCAACGCTTATGTACGAAATCGGTAAACGCGTCCGAATCCCTTTTACTTATGCCGGAATAATAATTTGCGGCAAGCGAAATCATGTCGCGGGTGCGGTATTTTTTGTTTGCCGCGTCCAAAGCCGTGAATAAAAATCTGAAAAGCTCGGTACCCGAAAGGGGAATTTTGGTCTGCGCGTAATAGGGAATTTCGTACTCGTCGAAAATGCGCTTAGCCGTATTGAAATCGCCGCTTTCGTCCACGACGCACACATCGCCGTATCTTCCGCCGGAATAGGCGTAATAGCGGATGCGTTTTGCCGCCTCCTTATACTCGCTTGCTTTATCCGGGCATGCCACGGCGCGCACGGGCGCGGACACTCGGTAATCGGCGGGTGGTGCGGCGTCGATCACGGTTAGGGACAACGCATGCTTATCTACGGCGTCAAGCAGTTTTTTAAGCTGAGCAGTATAATCCTCGTAAAGGGCGACGTAAACGTGACAATCTTTAAGCGCGCCGCGTTTTTCGGTTGCCTCGCGCAGAATTTCCATTCTTCCCGCGGCGTCGACGTATCGGCCGCGCGTAACTTCGAGATAAGCGCGGTATAAAAGCGCAAGATCCGCCGATTTATGAAGACTTCCGGCGTTTTCCAATGCGTCAGGCCCGATGTCGCTTGCCCTTAAGGCGTTAATCGCGTCGTAGAGTTTTACCGAAAAACCGGGACGAAGGCAGGATTTGGAGTAGCACGCAAGCTTGTCGGCGTTTTCCAGACAGATTTTTTTTAACAGCATGATGGCGCCCTGCTTGGACAAAGCCTTTTCGGCGCCCGAAAGTCTTAAGCACAGTCTGTTGAAAGTGGTGACTTCCACGTCGAAAGACCCCTTATTTTTCAAAAAGAGGCATTTTTCAAGCGTAAAAGTATAGTTATCGGGCACTATCACCAGATGCCTGACGTTAAGATCGGGCTTACGCTTTTCCACAAGTTCAATGACTTTGTCAAGCGCGGCCGCGTATGATTTTTCGGTAATTTCCCTCATGGTTTAATTGTAACTTTTTTCTCGGCTTTTATCAACTAAAATTACGGCGCGGCAGCAAAATTAAACCCGAAAGGAAAAAACCGTTTCTTTTAACTTCTCAAAAAAGCAGTCCGTCCCTGAGATAATCCTGAACTGTTTTAAGATTGACGTCGCACAAATCGGTTTTATACTTAACCGCATAAGCGGCCGCCGCGCCGCACCCCTCGCCCATGCCTGCGCAAATGGGCATAACCCTGTAATTGGAATGGGCGACGTGCGTGCCCGAAATGTTTCTGCCGCAAAGCAGCAGTCCTTTGATTTTTTCGGGAAGAAAACAGCGGTAAGGTATCGTATAGCGAAGGTTTTGAGGAAAATCCTTTTGTTTTCCGTTTTTGTCCAGTCCAGAACCGGTTACGTTGTGAATGTCGAAATTAAAACAAGCGCCCTTTACTATCCAGTCGTCGAAAACCTTTGCACTCATAATATCTTCGCCCGTAAGCGTGTACTTACCCTTGAAGTGACGGGTTTCGCGTATGCCGATAAGCGAAGCCGTGCCCGAAAGAAAGCAATTCCCGAACCCGGGGACGTATTCGCGCAAAAACGCGATAATCTTATCTATTTGTCCGCGGCATAAGATTTCGGCTTTAACCAGGTCCTCGTTTTTGGTTCCGTCGATGTCCACCGCGTTTGTCATGTTTACGGTAACGGTTCCGGGTAAAGTAGAGTCGTAAAGAAGCACGTGGCCCGCGGGATAGGGCAAAATCTTTTTGGCAAGCGCCTGAATTTCGCCTTTTTCGGTCATGTTGCTGCATTCGAACATATGCGGAAGAACGGCAATGGTTTTGTCCGCTCCGCCCACTTTGAACATGAGGGTCGCGGGTTGCATTTTACCGTCTTCCTCTCTTCCCGTCACAAATGGAACGCCCGCTTTGGCAGCTATGTCGCCGTCTCCGCTTGCGTCGATTGTAACGTCCGCGTAAATCGCCGTTCTTCCCGATTTGTTTTCGACGACGACTCCTTTTACCGTGTCGCCTTCGGTAATCGGCTCGCTTACAAAAGTGTAAAGCATTATTTTTACGCCCGCTTTGTCAAGCGTATCCAGGTATTGAAATTTTAGTTTTTCGGTATCTATGACTGCGGTTATTTTATCTTTGAACTCGCCTTCGTTTCTGCTTGCGCTTTCCCTTAGAATTTCCCGGTAAACGTTGCTGTCGCAATCCCCCGTCCAATGGCTCATCATGCCTGCGGTGGATATGCCGCCGAGACAGCCGTTTTTTTCGACAATCGTGACCTTGGCGCCCAGCCTTGCCGCGGATATAGCAGCGCCCATCCCCGCGGGACCGGAGCCTGCTATCAGCACGTCCGTCTTTACGGCGTTTATCTTTCTTTCTTTTTCTATGTAAAACATTTTTTTGTCCCCCTTGATTTTTAAGGTATTATACTATATAATAAACTTACAAACATTAACTATCGGGAAAATTATCTTTGATATCGGGAAAACAATATGATTGAAGACATAAAAAATTACATCGGGTTTCTGAGCAGAACCTTTGATTTTTCGGTTACCGTACACTCTGTGGACAAAGCTTTGACAAACGTAATTTACGACATGCCGGAATTCAACATTCATTCAGGCTCCTATTGTCTGTACATAAAATCCCATCCCGAGATGTGGAGCAAATGCATCCGCAATCAGGGCAAAATATACGAAAGACTTAAACAAAACGGGTGTCGGATGTTTTTCGGCAGTTGCTACGCGGGCGTGGGCGAATACATATATCCCGTAAGCCACAAAAACGAAATATACGGATTTATCAGCGTAGGAAAATATCGCGTAAATAAAGAAAAAATGCTGCACACTGCGGAAAAATACCTGACTGCCGCGACGGAAATCGAAAAGATTTACCTTTCAAGGCTTAGCGACGATATTCCGGATTCTGACCTCGTAAAGACGTTAACCGCTCCGCTTTGCGCCATGCTTTTGCGCGCACGCGAAGAAAAACCCGCCGAAAATTACTCCGAAAACGAGAATATCGCCTGCCGCGCGCTAAGTTTCGTTCACAGAAATTTCTGCAGCAATATAAACCTTTGCAACATCGCTTTCGAAGCAGGTTGCTCCGTCCGCACTCTCACCGCGATTTTCAGAAAAACCACAGGCACGTCGGTATGCGGTTACGTCGAGAAACTGCGCATGGAAAAGGCCGAAAAACTCCTGAACGAAACAAATATAACGATAACCGAAACGGCATTTTTGTGCGGCTATTCGGACCCTGACTACTTTTCCTGCAGATTTTCGCGTTATTACGGAAAAGTCCGTCAAAATTCAGAAAAGATTTGAAAAGCACCGGCGCATGAAAGTATTTATTTCTTTAGTTCAATTGTTAAATTTTTGACATATCGCTTAGGCAGCTTTTTTAAGCTGTACAATGACAAAGTTTTTTAACGGGTAATCTTTTTTTGATGACGTTAAAGCTTGTCGGGCCCGTTTAACAGCGCAATAAAGCGGCAAAATATTCAGAATTTGAAACGCCGCCCTTCGCGCACGCAAAAAAGCTTGCCTACAACGGCCGAAATATGCTATAATCGTTGACGATAACGTTTTTAAGGTAAAATCCATCGATGAAAAAATTTTTGTGCATTATATTTGCTTTAACGGTCGCGTTCTCGCTTGGCGCGTGTACGGGCTCGGCCGTCCCGCTGTCCGTGGACAATCCTCCGCCCTGGAGTAACGCCAATACCGAAACCGCTTACGAAAAAACCGTCTACTCGATTAAAAAAGTGGACAACGCTTCAAACGAAGTAATTGCAGAAGGCACTTTGACCTATGTGCTGGAATTCGACCATAAGGGCGAAAACAACAACTTTAACTACTCTCGCCTTACGATGGACATGAGCGTGACTTATAACGATAAGGCTCCTGAAGTCGACCGCGGAAAGACGGATACCTTACATTCCAAAGTAATTTTCCAGTCGGACGCGCTTGTGCCGCAATACTCGGAAAAAACAGTGTCGCTTGCATTAAGATCGGGCGTTAACGACAACAGCTATACGCTGAAAAACGACTACTCCACGCAGAAATCGGAACTTTCCATGGCGGGCAAAGAGCCCTCCGTCATCGATTTTACGGGTAAATCGTTTGTAAACGTGTACGATAACGAAATGCTTTATTATGTTGTACGCTCCTTTTCAGACATAAAAGCGGGCGGCAGCAACACGTTTACGTTGGCAAACTTTTTCGACATGCACGTAAAAAACAAGTTTTCCACTTATTCCATGCGATTCACCTGCGGCGAGGAAGGCAGCGAGGAAACGGTTTATCTTCCTTTCAAAGGCACTTTCTTAGACGAGCAGGGCAGCGCAACGGTATTGAAAGTAAGCGTTTCGATAAACGAATCGCTTTCGGGCCCGCCTACCGAACTTTATTATTCCATGACTCCTTTTAAAACGGGCGAAAACACCACTACCAAAAAAGTACTGGTTTCCTTTAAGACTTACGAGTACAATCTGTCCACCAACGACCTTAAATACACTACCGAATACAGCATAACGGACTATTCGGTGACGCCTTAAGAAAGTCCGCCGACGCAAAACGCGCTGCGATGTCGGCAGCTTTCCTAAAGCCGAAAGGAAAAAACGGCGCAGAACACCCTTTTTATTAAACCACTTATAAGTCAAACTTTATAAAATCAAAGACAAAAAGGTATAAAAAATCCCGTAAAAACCGAAACTCCTTACCGCAAGCGTTACGCAGTAAGGAGTTTTTTCATGCAATTTTCTTTTATAAAAGACCTTTGTTCGGCGGGAAAACCAGCGCGAAAGCCTGCTTTTTAAATCTTTTTTCAGAATAAGGAACGGGAAAAATAAAGACGCGGGCACGATTACTGTTTCGATTTGGCCGATTTATCCGAATTCTGTTTTTCCGAGGCGGCGGAAGCGAGTTTTGCCGTTTCCTCTCTTATGGTGTCCAGCTGAATTTTTATCAGCTTTTGCGCGTAAAGCTTGGTTGTAAGCGCCAGCATCGAAAGCGCAAGAGGGTCGGCGGTATCGGCGATATCAAGATCGGTGAAAACGCTTTCCTGAAGCTTACAGAAATTATCGTATTTTTCCACCAGGTCCTTCTCTTCCCATCCGATAAGCAACGTTATTTCACTCATGGAAAGCACCTGTTTAAGCAGACAGATCATTATGAGATAAGCAAGGTGTTTGGGCCCGTATCGTTTTTTATCGGGCGGCGGAATAATCCCCAGTTTAACATAATTGTTTACCATCGAAGGCGTTATTATGGGCTTATCGTCGTCGCGGTCCAGCACTTTGAAATATTTGTCGATAATGCTGACGACCTGGTCCATATACAGTCCCACGTCGGGAAGCTCGTGAAACCGCGGCAGATGAAACGCGCCTATTTCGTCGCGGAATACCTCAAAATCCTTTAATATGTCGAAATCGTTTAATTTTGGAATGATAAAGTCATCCATGCTTGTTAAATATCCTTTTTGCCCGCTACAAAATACCGCATTTTGTCCCTTGCTTTAGAATATCATATCATAAACGCAAAAAAAATTCAACTAATTATCAAAAGTTCTTGACTTATTGTTGTAAAACCTTTATACTGGTTTTCGATACCAGATGTTATGGGAGTAAAAATTATGAGTTTTGTTATCGCAACCGATTCTTCGGCCAACCTTACAGATGAAATAATCGAGAAATACTCGCTTGAAATTCTGTCGCTAAGCTATCTTGTGGACGGCAAGGAATATTCAGGCTACACCAAGGGCGTAAAAACAGACTTAAGCGGATTTTACAAATCCATGCGCGACGGGGCAAAAATCACCACGAGCTGCGTCAACGTCGAAACAGCCAAAAAGTTTTTGCAGCCTTATCTGGAAAACGGGTCGGATATTCTTTATATAGGCTTTTCTTCCGCTCTTTCGGCAACTTATGCAAACGTGGAAACCGCGGCGAAAGAATTGGCCGCGCTTTATCCGCAAAGGAAAATTTACACCGTCGATTCTCTTGCCGCTTCAATGGGTGAAGGACTGCTTGTCACCTATGCCGCGATGGAAAAAGAAAAAGGCAAAAGCATTGAAGAAGTGCGCGACTTTGTGGAGGCGAATAAGCTTAAACTGTGCCATCAGTTCACCGTCGACGACCTGATGTTTTTAAAGCGCGGCGGCAGAATAAGCAGCGGCACCGCACTTATAGGCACCATTCTCAAGATAAAACCCGTTTTGCACGTCGATAACTTAGGTCGTCTTATACCAAAGGGCAAAGTCATCGGACGTAAAGCCTCTATAAAAGCCCTTTTCAACAAATACGTGGAAAAAGCCTACGACAAGAAAAATCAGTTGGTCTACATTTCTCACGGCGATTGCATCGAGGACGCGCAGTATCTTGCCGACCTTATCCGGAACCAAAGCGAATGTAAGGACATCGTCATAAACTACGTCGACCAGGTTATAGGCGCCCATTCGGGGCCGGGAACGCTTGCTTTGTTCTTCCTGGGAAACGACCGCGAAGCTTAATAACGGAAACGCATAAGTTAATCGGAATAAAAATGTCATAATACTTACCTTCTCCCCTTTCCTTAAAAAGAAAGGGGATTTTTTTCACAGTTTATTCGGTTTTACTCCGATAAATCCAAAATACAGGAAACGGTATATTAAGAATGCGCCGAAATAAGTTACTTTTATAAAACTTGTTTATTAACCCGGCGACTATTTTCCGCAAAATTCACTTCATCGATTTGCTTCGTATTCCTGTCATAGGTAATATTTGCGTCGAAAGAGGTAAAGCAATTAAAAAAACGGGCGCGGCGTTTTTGACCGCTCCCGTTATAAACTTAATTTGTTTTGAAATTAACTTTGCGTTACGCCCGGAAAGCTTTTCTTGATCAGGCTTTCCTCACCCAGACAAGCATATCGCTTTCACCGCGGTTGGCGAAGGCGAAATAAGGAATGAATTTAAGACGCTTAGGCTCCTTTACGCTTTCGGAAACAGGGAAATAAAGCGCGGAATTATCCTTGTCGATAAAGCCGTCCGTCGTTATGGAATACAAGCCGTGAAAATCCTTAACAAGCTCCGCATTCGCCGCCGAATCGGCAGAAACGGAAATCCGGTTTAATCTTGCGCCGTTGTCCACCCCTTCCAGGCAATAGACTACGGGGCCGTAAGTCAACGCGATGCGACCAGCGTCCGCGCGCACCTTGGGATTGGCGGCAACGAAAGACGCCTTTATGCCGAAATCCAGCTGTAACGAAAAACTTTTACCCGTTTCAAAATAAGCGTAACCCTCTTTCACCTCGAATTTTACGGGCTTGCCGTCAGAAGTCGCGACGAGTTTTTCACTCCACTCGGGCAGACGTACCGCCAGTTTTTTGCCGACGTAATTCTGAGAAGAAATCTGAGCCTTGCCGTCCAAAGCGTAATTTTCGACGATCTCCGCCCTTCCAAGAGGCGAATTGACCGCGGAGGAAACATATTGATCGATAAACAGAGTATCTCCGTCGGAAAATGCGATCACGTCCCCCAGTTCGGCAAAAAACCTGTTTATGTTGGGCGGACAGCACGAGCACCCGAAAACTTCCAGCCTTTGCGTTATGGGCAGTCTTTCCTTTCTGGACTCGGGCACGGCGATTTCCCTGCCGTACTCCTCAAGCGCGATTTCCAGAGGATTTTCATAGAAAAACGCCTTACCGCTAAGGTCGGTGGACGAAAGCAGAGAATTATACATAACGCGTTCGATAAGGTGGCCGTACTTAGCGTTAAAATCGATTTTGCGCATGCGCAACGCAAACAGAATAAAGGCTATTGCGCAGCAGCTTTCCGAGTAAGCGGTGTTGTTCGGTAAATCGTACGGAACGGTAAAACTTTCGGTACGGAAAGTCGAGCCCACTCCGCCGGTAATGTACATTTTGCCGTTAACGATATCGTCGAAAACGCTTGTAAGCGCGCTTAAAAGTTTCGGGTCGCCCGTTTCCGCACAAAGATCCGCCACGCCGCTGTAAAGGTACAAAGCGCGCACGCTGTGACCCACCGCCTCTTTAAGATGATAGATGTCGGTGTCGTCCTGAGTGCCGTAACGGTTGCCATCATAAACGTATTGCTCGTCATGTTTGCCGCGGTTTTCAAGGAAAAATCGCGCCATTTCGAAATATTTCTTTTTGCCCGTGTAGCGGTATAGCTTCAAAAGAGCAAGCTCTATTTCCTCGTGTCCGGGCGTGATGAAATCGGCCGTCTTTTCCGATATGAAAGCGCGGTAAATGCAGTCGCAATATTTTTCCATTACGTCAAGGAACTTGTGCTTCCCCGTAACCTTATCGTAAGCTACTGCCGCCTCTATAAGGTGTCCTGCGCAATACAGCTCGTGATTGCCGCGGTCTTTGAATATCTTATCGGGGCATATCTGCTGAACGGTGGAATTGAGATAGCCGTCGTCGCGCTGAGCGTTTGCCATGCAATCGATAAGCGAATCGATAAACTTTTCGTTTTCGCGCATGGAGTCGCGGTCTTTTTCCATGATGTATGCGACGGCCTCAATCCATTTTGCGACGTCCGAATCGTAAAAAAAGTGCGGTTTTCTGCCGTTTTTCAGATAATTGAACCTTAACGCATCGAAACGGGCTGTTTCCTCAAAGCGGTTTTTGACGCTTTCAAGCGATACGTTTTTGTTAAGCAGGTATCTTTTAAGCCAAAATCCGTCCTTCAAATCCACGTCGCAAAAGGAAATATTTTCGTATTTTTTCATCTCTTTCTCCTTATTTTAATTGACTTTACGCGCATATTATAATATATTTAATCAGGCGATATCAATGAGAAAATCATACAAAAGGTGAAAAAATCCGACATGATTACGCTTGACAACAAAGTTAATCTGACATTTTCTAACATGGGATTGTTCGATACCGAAAGTCCTTGGACGCACCCCGTAGTTACAATCGACAGCTTTGAGCTTATTTTTGTCACCGAGGGAACCGTTTCCCTTTACGAAGGAGAAAGAAATTTCGAGTTGCATAAAGGCGAAATGGTATTACTCTGCCCCGGCACAGAGCACGGCGGTACAAAGGAAAGCCGCGGCCACACTTCCTTTTACTGGCTGCATTTTTACACCGACTGCATTTCGGATTTTCTTGTTCCCAAGGTATGTGCGCCCGACCCTGTAAAAACCGAAAACACATTCAAAAAAATCATGCATACTTCAAAGAATTCATCTTTGCTGTGCGAGCTTTCGCTTGCAGAGTTTCTTTTCTCTCTATCTGAGCCATTCGAATACAAAAACAAGCTTGCCTGCGAAGTAAACGAATACATCAGAATCAACGCGCGCAAAAAATTAACCGCCGCCACCGTGGCAAGCCGCTTCGGATACAGTACGGACTACGTTTCGCGGGTATACAAAAGGGAATTCGGGGTGGACGTAAAGACGGGCATAATAAAACAGCGGCTGGAATACATAGAGTCGCTGCTTATAAATACCGATTATACCATAAAGGAAATCGCGCAGATGAGCGGTTTTGAAGACGAAAACAACTTTGTAAAGTTTTTCAAATATCACAAAAACGTAACGCCCACACTGTTCAGAAACAGATTCTTTTACGTGCATATGAACAACCGTTGAGTTTTATTGCCGCCGCCCCTCCCTTTTTATACACGCATGCGCATACGAGAATATAAATTATACGCCCGCATCGCCGTAAAAGTCGCCGCTTTCGGCAAAACCAAGCCTATATTCATCCTATAAATGCTTTTTAACCTTCCTAAGGCTTTTTCACCTTTGTCTTGCCGCGGTCGGGTATAATGCAAATAAACGCCATAAGGCAAAAATCATAAAACAAGGCAATTAAAGCGCACCGTAAACCCTTTTCCTTAAAGTGCGATCGTCAAAATCGTCTTCCGGAGTAAGAGTAAGCACGTGAAGACCGGCGCGCTCCGCAATGCAACGCACTTTTTCGTCGCGGGCGATCCTGTCGGCGCGGTTATGACTGGCGTCGTTTAACTCCACGATAAGGCGCGGTTTTAAAGTACGGCGGTCGCACAGCGCAAAATCCACGATACGGAAAAGCTCGTTGCGGTAGGAACCGAAATTCACCTTATCTATAAGCGAAACAAGCGCCACCTGAGGAAAAACCTCGAAGTCGGAGCCCACCGCCCGCAAAAGGCGCGCGTAAAGCCGCCGCTCGGGCTCGGTCATAAAACTTTCCTTGACGGCGTAACGGTATTGTTCGTTTACGGGCTGAGCTTTTTTGTCCTTAGTTAAAAGCAGCGATACGCCCAGCAGTATGAAAACTATTCCGCCTATTCTCAGCCACCATACCGCAGCGCCCAGATTAAGAAACGACAAGGCGAACGCCGCAGCGCCCATGCCCGTTATTATGAGAAAATTTATGTATTTGTTGTTTTTCATTATTTAATAAAGATAAACCGCAAAAATTACAATTGCCTGAAAAACAGAATTTATCTAAGATTATCGGAGTAAAAAACTATTTCAAAATACATTTACGGCGAAACGTCGCTGCTTTTTTAATCCGCAAAAATTGCGCTTTATTCGGGCCTTTTAAGTAGCTCAGGCATTATAGCCGACGATGTAAAGCCTATGCCTGTTTTTCCCGTTTTACATACCTGTTTTCGGGTAAAAAAAGGCTGCCGCCGATTCATGAAGAAACAATTTATAAAAACAAGTCCGAAAGTAAAATTCCGGACTTATTTCTGCTGCGTATCACTGTTTTTTCTCGTAACGCTTGGGGAAAATAACCACTCTGCGATTGGGCTCCTTGCCCTCGGATTTGGTGATTACCTTTTCGTTGGCCGATAGCGTGGAGTGAATGATTTTGCGGTGCGTGTTGTTCATGGGCTCAAGCACCACTTTCCTGCCCGTGCGAATACATTTGGAAGCCATTCTGTTTGCAAGCGCCACAAGCGACTGCTCGCGTTTGACGCGGTAATTGTGGCTGTCGACGTTTACGTGGACGAATTTGTCGTTACTTTCCTCCACCGCGCGCTTGGTAAGAATCTGAATCGCGTCCAGCACTTCGCCCCTGTGCCCGATGACGGCTAAATCCTCGGTAACCAGATTTACGTCGATGTTGCCGTGTGAAGTGTCGATTTCGACTTTTGCGTCGATTTTCATAAGCGACAGCAATTTTTCCAGATAGTCTTTGGCGACCTTAACCTGCTGTTCGTCCACCTTTGCGGCTTTAGACTCAGTCGCAACCTCATGCTCCAAAGGTTTGACAGGTGCGGGACGGGTGTCTGCCGGCGGTTTTTTCTCCTTGACGGCAGGATTGGTCTGACGCGCTTCCTTTTTGTCTTTCGCTTCTTTGTCTTTTACTTCGCCTTCGGGTTTAGGCGCTGTTTTTTCGGCTTTTTGCACGGGATTTTGCGGCTGTTTCAAAGCAGCGGGAGCGGCTTTCTCCGCTTTTTCGGGGGCTTTTTTCGTTGTCTTTTCGGGCTGATCGTCTTCCACGACGGTAAGTCTTACTTTGGCCTTTCTGAAAAGACCGCCCTGCTGAAGAATCTCAACGTTGACTTCGGCAAGACTGACGCCCAGTTCCTTAAGCCCGGCTTTTATGGCGTCGTCGATTTTTTTACCCGTCATCTCCACTTCTTTCATTATTTTACACCTCTTTTCGGAAGGAAAGGGTTCAGTTATGGTCGTTCGGATCGGGACGGCCGTATTTATGAACTTCCGTTTCCAGTTTATGTTGTTCTTTTTTATCTATGGCAAGCAGGATGAAATTGGATCCCACGTTAATAAGCAGCGAGAACGCGTAGTTTACGACGAGATACAGCGCGAAAGCGGACGTGTAACTAAGCGAGAAAAAGCCGATCATGACGGGCATGATGAACATCATGGCTTTCATTGCGCCGCTGCCCATAGCCTCGTTGGCCTGACCGCTTTTCTTTTGCTGACGCATGGTGATAAGCTGCATCGCAACGGACATGAGCACCGAAAGAACGGGCAGAATCAAATAGCCGTTTGCGTCGTTATTCTCCTCGGTAAGCAGCAGCCCCATTACGGTGGGATACATTGTCTTCATGCGGGCAAGCTCGTCGTCGGAAAGACCCGATTTGGAAGCGTCGGTACCGTATTTACCGATGTTGGTATTGAACTGCGACTCGCTGTTGACCTCTTTTTTCCAGGGGACGTCGGGACTCCAGATATTCTTGATCCACAAAAAGCTTGTCTTGTTTTCCTGATAGTAATCGAAAACGGCTTTTTGCGCGTACTGCACGTTGTAGTCGATGACCGAGCCGTCCGCATTTTTACGTTCGTCCGTGACGACGCCCTGCTCTTTAAGCGCGGCTTTCGACGCGTCGTCCATTGCGTCGTATTCCACGATAGCGGAGTCGTAACGGTTATAAAGCTCGTAATACTCCTTAAAATTCATGTACTGGCTGACTTCGTTAAGCGCGCCGAGAAGGGAGAACATGATAGCCATGGTGACGATTGCGGGAAGGCAGGAAGAGAAATAAGAAAAGCCCGCCTGCTTGTTAAGCTGCATCTGCTTCTGCGCCAGAACAGTCCTGTCGGTGTACTGCTTTTGCAGTTTTTCCATCTGCGGCTTAAGCCTTTCGGTAATCTTCTGGTTCTTGCGCGCCATGTAACGCTGGTAGATGTCGAGAGGCGACAGCAGAAGCTTAAGGCACAACGTAAAGAACACCACCCTCCATCCGTAGTTGGCGATAAAATCGAAAACGTGAAGTATCAGTAGCTCCCACAACCAGTTCGGCTGTTTAATAGCCGTTTCCGCGGCGAAGAGCGTAACGCTCAGAAAAGCCATTTCATTTCTCCTTTGGGATTATCGGGAACGGGATCGAAACCGCCCTTTTTCCACGGAACGCATCTGCAGATTCTCTTTACGCCCAGCCAGACGCCTTTCACGGCGCCGAATTTTTCAATCGCCTCCAGCATATAAGCCGAGCAACTTGGATAATAAATACACGTCGGCGGGAAAAGCGGAGAAATACATTTGCGGTAAAACAGTACCGGCAAAACGAATATCCACTTCAAAGACAGAACGTCCCGAAATTTAATCTTTTTTTTCTTTTTCGTCATCGGTTTTTCTCAAAAGTCCGGAGCGGACAAGACACAGATCCATTTTGGATTTAAGCTCCTTAAAAGAAAGCTTGTCCACGCCCTGAGAAACGATGAATACCGCCTGACAAGGCGAAAGCCGGTGGATATATTCCGCCGCGACGGCGCGCATACGGCGCTTCACCTTATTCCTGACGACGGCGTGACCTATCTTGTTGCTGACGGAAAAGCCTATTTTTACGCCCGCCTTGCTTTTGACGAAATTAAGCCTGACCGGTTTTTCCGCCGCGCGGCTGCCGTGAGCGTACAGATACGAAAAGGAGCCGTTTTTGGTAAGCCTGTATTTTTTTGACAACATTATCCGATGAATCCGCGCTGAACTGCGTCCGCGCAATAAGCGCAAAAATGCCCCCGTTGATTCAGGGGCGAGATTATCTTACGTTTCAAGTGCGCTTTTTTACCCGTACAAGTCACCTTTTACGGTAAAACAAAATTAACGGTTACCGCCCAAAGGTGCAACCGCGACGTTTGCTCTGCCCTTACGGCGGCGACGGGAAAGCACTCTCCTTCCGCTGGTAGTCTTCATTCTCTGGCGGAAGCCGTGTACTTTGGCTCTTTTTCTTTTCTTGGGTTGATAAGTCCTTTTCATGAAAGTATCTCCTGATAAATTACGATGTTACCGAAATATTATATAAAAAAGCAAGCGTTAAGTCAACTGTTTTCGCGTCGGTTGCTTCGTAAATCCTTGCAAATTTTCCCTTAAAGTTATATACTCTTATAAGCCGAAGGCTTTTTCGGAGGAAAGCACCATGACTTTACAAAATATTTTAAGCCGCTTGCGTAAAGCGATCGACGACTTTAACATGATTGAAAAAGGGGACCGCGTGGCGGTGGGACTTTCGGGCGGAAAGGATTCGCTTGTGCTTCTTAAAGCGCTTAACGCTTACAGAAGATTTTCTCCCCAGCCCTTCAACCTTTTTGCCGTAACCATAGACATGGGCATAGGAAACGTGGATTTTACTCCGCTGAAAGAATTCTGCCGCGAAGAGGGCGTCCCCTATCATATAGAAAAAACGGACATAGGCCCGATCATATTCGACATAAGAAAGGAAAAAAATCCCTGCTCTCTTTGTTCCAAAATGCGCCGCGGCGCGCTTAACGGCGTACTTAAAACCCTGAATTGCAACAAACTGGCATTAGGCCATCACGCCGACGACCTTGTGGAAACCATGCTTTTGTCGCTGTTCTACGAAGGGAGGCTTTCTACTTTTGCGCCGATAAGCTATATGGATCGTTCGGGCGTGACGCTTATCCGTCCGCTTATTTACACGGAGGAAAAAAACATAGCCGCTTACGCCGCCTGTCTGCCCGTCGCCAAAAGCCCCTGCCCCGCCAATCACGAAACCAAGCGCGAATACATGAAAAACCTGATAAAAACCATTCAGAAAGATATACCTTTCGCAAAAGACAGAATGTTTTCGGCAATCATAAATCCCGACAGATACAATCTTTGGGATCAGTATGCCTTAAATCCCGATGCGGGCAGAAAGAAAAGCGCAAGAGAAAACAGCGCCCGAGAAAAATGAAAGAATATTACAGAAAAGAGTTCTTTTTGCAGAACGACACCGTAACGGTTCAGCATATAAAAGGCGACGGCATATGCCCGACGCATACCCATGACTTTTTCGAGTTTGTTTATGTATCCAAGGGCGAAGGCATGCACGTAATTGACGGAATTTCTTATCCCGTCAAAAAAGGCAGTCTGCTTTTTATCAACTTCGGTCAGACCCACTCCATAGAAACGACCGGCGGCGAATATTACAACATTCTGCTTTTGCCCGAATACATCGGCACCGAACTTGCGCGGGAAACCGCGGCAGTTTACGACCTGTTTTCGCTTGTGCTGGAAAACGGAGACTCCAGATGCTGCGTTAATTTTTACGGCGGCGAAATCGAAGAAACGGAAATGATCGTCAGAATGCTTTACGAGGAATATTGCGCGGACTCGGAGGAGCGGCGCGCGGCGCTTAGCGACCTGATTCATTTGCTGACGATTAAAGTTCTGAGAAAAGTTAGAAAACGCGCGGAAACAAAAAGTTTCGGCCACATGAGCGAAATTCTGGACTGGCTTAAAGCTCATTACGCGGAAAATCCCACGTTAAGCGGAGTAAGCGAAAAGTTTTTTTACAACAGCTCTTATTTTTCCAGGCTTTTCAAGCGCTTTACGGGCGAAGGATTCAACGCGTACGTGAACACGCTTAAAATAAACCAGGCGCTGGGCCTTATCGAAAGCACTGATTTAACCATGGAAGAAATCGCCGATAAAGTGGGATACGGCGACGTAAAGAACTTTTACGCTCAATTCAAAAAACTTACGGGGGCGACGCCAGGGGCTTTCCGCAACAAAAGTAAAAAAAAGTAACATTAAAGTAAAAAACGCCCATTGTTTTATAAGGGCGTTTTGTTTTATAATTTACTTGCTTTGGGTTGCAACGGGATTTTTCCGCGTTTTTCTGCCTTACGTTATAAACGAGCGTTATCTTAAAGACGTCAGAAATACTGTCCCGATTTGCAAGAAAAGCCTAATTTAATATAATACAGGAGAAACATGTATGAAACTCAATTACGAAACGTTGCGCGACAAGATTCTGGGCTGCTGGCAGGGCAAAAACGCGGGCGGCACTCTGGGCGCGCCTTTCGAGGGGAAAAGAGGGCTTTCCGACATTAAATGGTATCAGCAGAAGGACATCGAAAACAATCCCCCCGCAAACGACGACCTTGACCTTCAGATAGCGTGGCTGCACGCCGTGGAAGAATACGGCCCCACGGTAAGCGCCCCTGTTTTGGGCGAATACTGGCTGACTTACATCACCCCCAACTGGTCGGAATACGGCATCGGCAAGTCCAATATGCGCCGCGGATTTGCTCCTCCTCTTTCGGGAAGAGTTTCAAACTACTACAAAGACAGTTGCGGTTGCTTTATCCGCAGCGAAATCTGGGCGTGCCTTGCGCCCGGACTGCCCGAAATAGCCACGCGTTACGCCTGCCTTGACGGCTGCGTGGACCACGCCGACGACGGGCTTTACGGCGAAATCTTTTTTGCAGCGGTTCAGTCTGCCGCGTTCGTGGAAAGCGACGCCGACAAACTTATCGACATAGGCTTAAGCTACATACCTGCCGACTGTGCTGTCGCCGAGGCGGTCAACCTTGTCCGCAAGGCCTACAAAGACGGCAAAACGTGGAAAGAAGCGCGCAAGGAACTGTTTGCGAAAGTCCCCGGCGCTTTTTCCGCCTGCTGGATGAAATTAAAGGACCAGGATCCCGACGAAATGGCGCATACTCATGTAGGTTTCGACGCGCCCAACAACATAGGCATCACTGTAATCGGATGGCTGTGGGGTGAAGGCGACCTGGGCAAAAGCATTTGCATTGCGGCTGACTGCGGCGAGGACGCAGACTGCTCCGCCGCCACGGTAGGCGCCATAGTGGGCATAATAAACGGTGAGAAAAAACTGCCCGAAAAATGGATTAAACCCTTTGGCGGAATCATCAAAACCGTCTGTCTTGAACCCAACAGCGAATTGAGAATTCCCAAAACCGTAACCGAATTTACGGACAGAATTCTTGCCTGCATACCCAAAATTCTTCCCGTAAAAAACATAAACTTCGATTCGGGCAACGGCAGTTTTGAGGTTATAACCGCCGATACGATGTTTGCCGACCGCGACGAATATCTCGTTAACGGAAGACGCGACTGTGAAATACGTCCCTTTAAAACCGAAGAAATCGTGGACATGAAAGGATACACTCAGTTTTTCGTGTTCGACTTTTTCAAAGCCGCTGTCGAACTGGAGCGCGAGCCCTTTATCGGCACGGGTGAAACCTTCAGCCTTAAAATCAAGCTTTACGACTCGGGCATGATAAGAAGTCAGCAATGGGTGAACGGCGACGTCTACGTAAGCGCGGGATTAACCGTGGAAAGCGGCGCGCATTTCTCCCTGCCCCTGCACAATTCCTATAAATTCAAATCAGAACACACCGTAATCTTACGCGCCGACAATCTCGTAAATCCGGTAAACAACGTGCTGATTGATCTTGAAATCAACGGCCGTCACAGCTACGGAACAGCCAAAATCAAACTTATTTCCAAGTAACGGAACTTTAACGAAAACAAAAACCGCGCCTTTAATAAAAGACGCGGTTTTTTCTTGCGAAATACAGCGCAAATTTATATCCTTGCGCGTTTTTGTTTCAAGACAGAAACCTACCGATTTATAAATCATTTTCAAAGCACGACAAAAATGCTTAATCGCTTGAATAAAGCAAAAAAAACAGCCGATTAAAAACGCACCGCCTGATTTGTCCGCAAAATTTTTACAGAAAAAACCGCTCCGATTAAGCCGCGCGCAGAAAAAAACATCAGCTTATTTTACGCGGTTTCAAAGCTATAAGAATAAGGATAAATTAAAATTCAATACGTCCTTTCATTTTCGGACTATAAGAAAATAAGGCTATTCAAGTCCCGCAAGATAATCTATCGTGACGCCGAAAAACGTCGCCAGCCTTACAAGATTGCCCAAAGTAGGCTCGCATTTATCCGTTTCCCAAAGGCTTATGACGGACTTACCCACCCCTATCGCGTTGGCAAGCGCAATCTGCCCCATGCCTTTTTCCTGTCGCAATTCCTTTAATCTTTCCCCGAAACTTGTCTTCATATCTATATTTTCCCACAAAAATGGGAAAATAACTTTACTTCCCAGTATATTGGGAATATAATAACAACGGAGGGGACGTCCATGTATTGTAAATATTGCGGCGCAAAGCTTAAGGACGAGCACGCCGACTGCCCGAAATGCGGCAAAAACAACCGATTAAACAGTAGCGACGACGCAAAGGATTTCAGGTTTGCGCTGCTGGGTTTTTTAGTGCCGATCGCGGGGCTTGTGCTTTACCTTGTGTGGAAAAAGGATTTCCCCATGCGGTCATCCTCCTGCATCAGGGGCACGGCAGCCGGGGCTTTGTTATACGTCTGTCTGCCCGTCTTTATTATACTGTCTTTTGTTTTCGGCGCGGCATATTAAAGTTTAAAATTTTCGCGTAATTTATTGAATTTTTTCGTCTTTAATCAAAATCGATCCGCATTCTTAACGATAAAACGCGGATTTTTCTTTTTTAAGAACAATACTCTGTTGATTTTCGCGCAAAAATAAGATATAATAACAAAAATAAGACCTTACAAAAAAGCAAAGGCGGTGAAAATCATGGAAACTCTTGAAGAAAGAATCAAAAGAAAACTTCATAAAAAACAGACCTTGATAAAAGTCGCGCGCGGCCAGGAAAAAGCGGACGTTGCGATAAAAAACGCCAGATACCTTAACGTCTTTTCCTCCACCTGGGAGGAAGGCGACATCGCCGTATCGGGCGGACTTATCGCGGGCATAGGCGGAAAATACGAAGGACGCCGCGAAATCGACGCACGCGGACGATACGTCATACCCGGGCTTATCGACGCGCACATTCACCTTGAAAGCGCGATAGTAGCGCCCCCCGAATTCGCGCGGATAGCCCTTCGCCACGGCACGACGACCGTCGTCACAGACCCGCACGAAATCGCAAACGTCATGGGCGCAGACGGAATACGTTACATGCTGGAAGCAACGGAGAACATCGGACTTGACGTAATGTTTATGCTTCCCTCCTGCGTGCCCGCCACCCCTATGGACGAAAACGCCGTCCCGCTGTCCTACAAGGATATTGACGAATTTTACTGCCACCCGCGCGTACTGGGTCTTGCGGAAATGATGAACTACGTGGGCGTAATTAACGGCGACGAAGACGTGATAGACAAGATTCTGGCCGCTCAAAGTCATCACAAAAAGATAGACGGTCACGCTCCCGCCCTTTCGGGAAGGGACCTTGACGCTTACGTTGCGGCGGGTGTTTATTCCGACCACGAATGCGACACGCTGGAAAACGCGCTGGAAAAGCTGAAAAAGGGCCAGTTCATCATGATTCGCGAGGGCACTGCCGCCAAAAACCTTAAAGCACTTATGCCGCTTGTTTCAAGAGAGCTTTACTCGCGCTGCATGTTTGCGACGGACGACAAACACCCCTACGACCTTTTGAATATGGGGCATATCGACTACATCGTGCGCGAATGTCTTAAAGCAGGCTGCGACCCCATTATCACGCTTAAAACCGCGACTCACAACGCCGCGCGTTACTTCCTCATGAACAACAAGGGCGCAATTGCGGGCGGATACGTTGCCGACCTTGTAATCCTTGACGATCTTGACGAATTCGAAATCGGCGAAGTAATCAAGCGCGGCGAAACGGTTTACGTAAAGGGCGGCGACGTCGTCAAACGCGAGCCTTATATAAGCAAACCCCTTATAGACAAGGCTCTTTCCTCCATGCATTGCAAACCCGTCAAAGCGGAGAACTTTGCCTGCGGGAAAAAATCTGTGATCGGGCTTATCCCCGGGGAAATTGTCACCACTGACTGCGGACACGCGGACAAAATCAGCGTGAAAAACGACATACTTAAAGTCGCCGTCATAGAGCGTCATCACGACACTGGTCATATAGGGCTGGGGTACATTAAAGGCTACGGGCTTAAAAAAGGCGCGGTTGCCACTTCGGTTGCGCACGACTCTCACAACATAATAGCCGTAGGCGTATCCGACGAAGACATCGCGCGCGCTGTGAACAGCGTTATCGCGGCGGGCGGCGGAATTTTCGTGACCGACGGCGAAAAAACGGAAGGCCTGAAGATGAAAATTGCGGGAATCATGAGCGAAGACGACATGGAAACCGTCAACGAACAGCTGGAAAACGCCAAAAAATTCGCCTACTCTCTCGGTGTCAGCAAGAATATAGACCCATTTATGACGCTGTCCTTTCTAAGCCTGCCCGTAATTCCCAAAGTCAAAATCACCACCATGGGCGTTTTCGACGTGGAAAAATGGCAATATAAAGACTGACCGTCTTCCGAAATCCGTAACATATTAATTGACAGCGGAAAAATTATTTTTAAGCTTATTCATATCGAATATGATTTTACGGTAAAACTTAAGGAAGCCGTCGGAAATCTCCAAAAACAATCGAAAATCACAACGGGTTAAAATGCGCATATTTACAGTCGTAAGCAAAAAGCCGCTTAAACAGCGGCTTTTTTGTTTGTATTTATCTTAATCTGACTTATCGGGATTAACCCTTGTCTTTGTCCCCGACAAATACTGACGACGGATAAAAGCAATATAAATCGTCCCCTTCCTCACAGGCGAAAATCTTCCGAAAAAACTATCCGCAGATCAGTTTCAGAAAAAACTTACATTAAAGCGGAATGATAAACGGATTTATCGGAAAATCCGATTTAACGGACATGCCTAATCTGCGGTAAGCAAGATTATTATCCGCGAAGAATCGATTTAGCGCAAAAATTCAGTCCTCTTTTTTCTCTTCTTCGGCTTTCTTTTCTTCTTCGGCCTTGCGCTGATAGTAATTTTTGTATCCGACGTTCTGGTTGTCGCCCTGATCCCATTTTTTGCCCCCCACCGCCATAAAGCCGAGCAGCAACGCAACGGTTACCACAACTGCGATAATGGGCATCACGAGTTTTCCGGGAAGAGCGATTTCACCGATGAGGGCAAACAAGGCGACGATAAGCAGCCCTGCGCCGAAGTAGATATAAAGTTTTTTAACGGGGCCCGCCGTTGACGAAAACAAACCGCGGAGAATAAACATTACGCCGAAAACGCCCGCAATAATCGTAATCGCCCAGCCCAGCGAGAACCATCCGAAAGTATCCTCGACAAGCAGCGACAAAAGCCACAAAACCGCCGCGGCTACCGCGACCAGGCCAAGCACGAATTTAAACAGAAAATTTTTACTCATTATAAAAAGCTCCTTTAATATTATCTCAGCACCACGGTATGTGAAACCGCGGTAACCTCGTCCCCCTCGGCGATGACTATGCTGTCGCCGTGTTTATACTCTCTTACGAACCCGCCAGCGCGGATGTTGAAGCTGTCCGCCCCGTCGGACGCCGACAGAACGGTGTATTTGCCGGGCATAAGGAATCCGTTTTTTTCGGCTTTATAAGTCTTTCCCGCCTTAAGGACGACGTCGCCCTCGTTGTGGGTTACGTTTACTTCGCCGCCCGAGGTGATTTTATCGCTTTCGGTGTAGCGTACGCCGTCTACCACGTTGACTTTGCCCGCCTTGTCGGAGTCGGTCTTACCCTTGTTTTTCTTTCTTAACGCCACCACCGCGGCCGCAATCAGAACGACGACCAGAACGGCGATGATTACGATAAGAGCAATCTGATTAGGTTCCATAGTACAATCCTCCTTGATTATCCGCCGAAAAACGAATACAAAAAGCCCAGGGCGGAAACGACCGCCAATCCTACGACAACGGTTATGAACACTTTAAGAGGCGATACGGGAGTCTTGCCCGTAACTTTTCCGTTAAATCCGTTGACGAAGAAATTGTAAAGTTTTTTGCGCCAGTTGCAGTGACCCACGTAGATGGGCAAAAGCAGATATTTATAAGTAATGTTGTTGCATTCGGTGGAAACGTTAAAAGAAGACACCACGTCGTAAGTATATTGACTCAGTATGGCGGAGCGCAATTTCTGACGGATAAGAACTTTTGCCTCCTCCCAGCAGGAAATGCCGTCTTTCGTGTACTGGCTGGCGGTAAAACCGCTTAAAAACTCCTGAGCGTATTCGTTGCTGTCGTTGGTGTTGAAAGGCTGAAGCTTGTTAAGCGACTTCTGGTTGATAATCGTGGACGCCTGTATAAGCACGTCGTCGAAAAACATGGAGTAATCGCCGCTGACGTTGAAGTATTTTATGTAACGCTCCTGCACAGTCTTGCCGTTGACGCGTCTTGTGCGGTAGTAATACTTTCCCAGCACGCCGTTGTAGCGCGAAAACGTTGCCGTATCAAAAGAGAACGCAGGGTTATAAACCCCTTTCACGTCTTCGGGAGTAACGCTTTTTTTGAATTTTTTCGGGGCGAACAGCTTTTTCCTGGCCCACTTTTTCACTATACCGCAGGCGTCGTCCTTGCTGAGTTTAAACGGGACAATGGCATTGGGTTTTATGCCGGAAAGCTCGTCTGTTTCCACGATGTTGGTCGTGCCGCAGAATGAACACGTCTTGGCAAACTCGTTTTTGTCGAGAACTTCTTTCGCGCCGCAGTTTTCGCAACGGAAAACGTGCGTTTCGTCCGCCCATGTATTGTTTTCTTTAAGCAGCCGCTCGAAAGCCATTTCTTCGCTGCTTTTGGAGTGAATTTCCTGTTTGGTGCCGCAATGTTCGCAATACAGACAGTTTTCGCCGGGCAGATACACCATGTTTGCACCGCAAGCGGGACATTTCGTAACGGCGGTGTCGTTTTTCACTTCCGAAAAGCCTTCGGCCTCAAAAGGGTTTTCATCCTCGAAAGGATTGATTTTATTTTCTTGTTCCATATCTTCCTTTACCGTATTCAGTGTGGTATTGTCGGGCTGAAATTTATAACTTTTCGCCGCATTCGGGACAGAATTTTGCGCCTTTTTTGACCGTTGCGCCGCATTTGGGGCAAGTCAAAGAAAGTTTTTGTCCGCATTCGGGGCAGAATTTTGCGCCTTTTTTGACCGCCGCGCCGCATTTGGGGCAGGTTTCGCCCATCGGTGCGCCGCATTCGGGACAGAACTTGGCCTTTGTGCTTACCTTAGCGCCGCATTTGGGACAGGTCGCCTTTTCCTCGTTAGTGCGGTTTGCCACATTGGCGGCGGCGTTGCTTGCGTACATTCCGCCGAACATGTTGCCCATGCCGAAGCCCATGCCCGCGCCCATGGCGGCGCCCGCCATACCGGGATTCTTAGCCGCCTCCTTAAGCGCGTCCGCCTGAGCCATGGCCATATAAGCGTCCATGTTGCCGCGCATCATGCCCAAAGAAGTGTTTTTATCCAAAGCTTCTTCAAGTTCCTTGGGCATGGAGAAGTTTTCGAATACGAATTTAGTAAGTTCCAGCCCCATGTTCTTGAAAGTGGGTTGCATGGAATTTTTGACAATTTCGCCCAGTTCCAGAAGGTTGCCCGCCATGTCGAGAATGGGTATTTTGCTTTCCCCTATCGCGTCGGAAATGCCCGTAACCACTATGCTTTTAAGGTAATCCGTGATATCCTGGGTTTTGAAAGAAGAATTGGTGCCCGAAAGCTCCTGCAAAAAGACGTAAGGATCCGCCACGCGGAAAGAATAATTGCCGTAACCGCGCACCCTTACAGCGCCGTAATCCTTGTCGCGGATAATGATGGGATTGGCGGTACCCCACTTCATGCCGGTAAACTGCTTGGTACTGACGAAATAGACGTCCGAACGGAAAGGATTTTCAAAACCGTACTTCCAGGACATAAGCTTGGTAAGCACGGGAATGGAATCCGTGTCCAGTTTATAGAATCCTGGAAGAAAAACGTCTGCCATTTTACCCTTATGCGCAAAAACCGCCGCCTGGGAATCCCTGACGGTAAGCACGGAACCCTTGCTTATATAATCGTTTTTCATGTCCACTTTGTAGACAATGGTGTTTTTGCTGTCATCGGTCCACTCAATGTTTTTCAGAAGCCCCATTATTCAAACCTCGCTTAGATAATTTTCTTTATTATACTATAAAATATTTCTTAAGTCAATATCGTAAAAATTAGAAAAACATTAAATATTTGCCGCCGCTTGCGTTACAGTTGATAAATCGCCGGAAATATGATAATATTCTGTTAAGTTGCTTAATAGGAGGCAAAAATGAATCCAACTTTAAAATTCGTAACGCTTAAAGAAGACAAGCGCGTTTTCAAGGACTTCAGAAAACTGTACAAAACCGCGTTCCCCAAAGAAGAGCGCGTGCCGTTAGGCCCCGTAAAAGCCAAAGCGCTTACCGAAAACTCCGATATCGTTTGCGCTTACGAAAAAGACGAATTCATAGGTATTCTGTCCCTTGTTTACCGCCATGATGTGGTTTACGTATTCTATTTTGCCGTAACGGATAAAAAACGAGGTGGCGGATACGGCGGCGCAATCCTGCAAAAGCTTAAAGACGATTTACCGCATAAGAAAATCGGGCTTAACATCGAAATAACCGACGGCGAAAGCCTGAATAAAGCGCAAAGAATCAGAAGAAAGAATTTTTACCTTAAAAACGGGTTTTGCGAATGCGGCTTCAAAATGAAAGAAAGAGGCGTTTTGTACGAAACCCTTTCCTTCGGCGGACCTTTTACCCGCGAAGAATTTCAGGACCTCATGAAAAATTACTTCGGCCAAAAAATCTACGAAAAATATTACGAATTTCCCGAAGATTAAAGCTTATATCCCTGCCAATCCGCTTATCGGACTGATAATTGTCCCCGAAATGACTGCCGCTGTAAAAGCTTTTTAAAGCAGCGCGCAAAATAAAGCCGCAATAATAAATCGCTTTCGTTTGTCTTTGATGCGCGCTTTATCCCATATAAAGTCCCCGAACCCTTATAAAATATAAAAATCCGTCCCGTTTTTCACGGCGGCGGATTTTATTTTGTTCGGATTAAACCGTAAGTTTATGCCCTATTCGGATTACCCCCTGCTTAAGGTAAAACCCAAGCCTTGACTTGTCTTAAGGCCGATAAAACAAAACACGTTACACTTTGTCTTTGTACCTTTCGGCGGTGATTTTTATGCCGTCGATTTTAAGCTTTGCTATCCTGGCAGTGCGATAATCCCGTTTGCCGTCGTTTACGCCCCAGTCTCTGCCGTGATAGACGGCGTACCATTCGCCCTTGTATTTTATTACGCTGTTATGGCCCGTGCCCTCCTCCCACTCGTTTTTGGAGATAAGCGGAAGATAAACGTCGTCTGAAGGATACTTTTGAAATCTGACTTTCGTAAGGTCGCTTTCGCTTGTTTCGGCATAAGCATAGCCTACGTAATAATACTCGCTTTCAAAGCAGTTGCCGCTGTACATTACGAAACGGCGGTCACCCTCGCTGAAATAAAACGCGCCTTCCAGAGTGTGCCAGTGCTGTCCCTTTTTAAATCTGTCGCGCTTGAAAATTTCCTCGTCGAGAGTGGGTCTTACCACGGCGACGGGTTTACCCTCGGGCGTAAACGGATCCAGCATTCTGTCGACAACTATATAAGTGCCCGCGCGCACGGCGTCGTAGTCGTTTACCGAATAAAACAGGAAAAGACCTTTTTCCGTCTTAACAATGTGCGAATCTATGGAAAACGGCGGCAAAATCTGCTTGGGATTCTTAAACGGGCCTTCCGCGGCGTCCGACGTAAGCACGAACATGGCCTGCCGATGTGAATCGGACGTTTCCTTTTCCATACAAGAAACATACATGTAAAATCTGCCGTCAAGTTCTATTACGGACGGCGCCCAGAAATCTTTTCTTCCCTCCACCGTGGCGCAAACGCCCAGACTTTCCCACGGCCCGAACAGGTCGGGGGCGCGATAAAGTTCCACCCCTTCGCCGCCCGTGGCGTAAACGTAAAACTTTCCTCCGCTTTCGATGATATACGGATCCGCCTGACTTTTTCCCGGTATGTCGATAAGTTTCATGATTTTCTCCTGTTGACAAAATGGCTTTTTCGCTGAAATTTTTGTTTTCTTTCAGATAATTTTACAATTGTAAGGCGTTTTTGTCAAACGAATCGTAGTGCGGCGGATTTTTATCCCGATTAAGTTTTTACGTCGCGCTTAAATCGCTTTTTAATCGGGTGCGGCTTTTTGCGCTTTTCGTTTATCTTGTTGCGATATTTATCGCGAATTTTTCGCTTAAGCTTGGACTCAGGCGGACGCGTAAAATTATGTCGCAATATCGGGGCAAAAAGAGTCGGATTTTGTCATATAAGCGCCCTTTAGAACATAGTAATAAATTGCATAGATTACTTAATAAGGGAAGCGTATCATGAAAGAAAGTATAAAAGCAAGGACACTTACAGAGGCGGAATACATAGTAAAAACAAAAGCAACCGTAAGGGATACCGCAAAAACTTTCGAAGTCAGCAAAAGCACCGTACATAAGGACGTTTCCGAACGTCTGAAACACATAGATATTTCCCTCTACCGCGAAGTGAAAAAAATACTCGACTTCAATCTTTCGGAGCGTCACTTGCGCGGCGGAAAGGCCACAAAGGAAAAATACGCGAAAAAACAGTAATGCGTCTTATTGCGCCCGAAATAAAAGCGCCGCTTGGAAAAAATCTTTCAAGCGGCGTTTTTTTATGCGGCGCACTGTATTTTATTGCGTGACTACCGTGGATACACGCTTTCATGGAAATTTAACGCGCTTTTTCTTACGGCAATAGCTGAAAATCCTATTTTTACGTAAAAGTTGTTTTCTTAAAGCGCAAAGAGGGCGAAAGGAAATTGATTTTTTGCGCGAATGGTGTTACAATAAAACAGGTCGGTCTTCATGACGGAAAAAGACGTAAATATCAACGACAGTGTTTAAAGAGGGATAATCTTATGATTACGTTTGAAGGAAAGGGCGTTTACGGCGCGCTGGCATTAGGTAAAGTTTCGATTTTTAAACGCGGAGAAGAACCCGTAAGGCGCATCCGCGTATCCGACCCCGAAGCGGAAAAAAAGCGGTTTGTCGCCGCCAAGGAAAAAGCCAAAGCTCAGCTTGACGCCGTTTATGAAAAAGCGCTTAAAGAAGTGGGCGAAACAAACGCTCAGATTTTTGAGATTCATAAAATGATGCTGGACGACGATGATTTTAACGATGCCGTTTTCGGCACCATAGAGTCGCAAAGCGTCAATGCGGAATACGCCGTGGCGGTCACCGCGGACAACTTTTCCGCCATGTTTGCCGCAATGGACGACGGATACATGCAGGCCCGCGCCGCCGACGTAAAGGACATATCGGACAGGCTTATTGCCTGCCTTAAGGATAAAAAAGACGAAAAGACTTCTGACGAGCCCGTCATTATCTGCGCGGACGATCTTGCGCCCAGCGAAACGGTGTCTTTGGATAAGGACAAGGTGCTTGCTTTCGTCACCGCTCACGGCTCGGTCAACTCGCACACCGCCATACTTGCGCGCACAATGAATATTCCCGCCGTCATTGGCGCGGGGGACGAATTCCTGTCCGCGATAAAAGACGGCGACGTGGCGTTTGTGGACGGATATTCGGGCAAGATAATTGTTGACCCGGACGAAAAAACGGTTGAAGACGCGAAAAAACGCATAGCCGAAGACAAGGAAAAGAAAAGGCTTCTGCAGGAGCTTAAAGGCAAAGAAAACGTCACCAAAGACGGCAAAAAGATTAACGTTTTCGCCAACATCGGCAGTATTGACAACATAGGCGCGGTTTTACTTAACGACGCGGGCGGTATCGGGCTTTTCAGAAGCGAATTCCTTTACCTTGAGAAAAACGACTACCCTACCGAGGAGGAGCAGTTTGCAGCCTACAAACGCGTACTTGAAAGCATGGCGGGCAAAAAAGTTATCATACGCACGCTTGACATAGGCGCTGACAAGCAAGTCGCATACTTTAATCTTCCGCATGAGGAGAATCCCGCTTTGGGAATGCGCGCAATAAGAATTTGCCTGACGCGGCCCGAATTGTTCCGTACCCAGCTTCGTGCGCTTTACCGCGCGTCCGAATACGGAACCTTAGGAATTATGTTTCCCATGATAACAAGCGTCGAAGAAGTCACTGAGATACTGGAAGCTTGCCGCGGAGCAAAAGAAAGTCTTAAAGCGGACGGATTGACTTACTCGGAAAACGTGGAAACGGGAATCATGATAGAAACGCCCGCCGCCGCGCTTATCAGCGACAAACTTGCGCCTCTTGTGGACTTTTTCAGCGTGGGCACAAACGATCTTACGCAATATACCCTTGCCTGCGACAGGCAGAACCCCGCGCTTGATCGCTTTTGCGACACTCATCACGAGGCGGTGCTTAAACTTATACAAATGTCTGCGGAAAACGCGCACAAATACGGCAAATGGATAGGCATCTGCGGAGAGCTTGCCGCGGATACAACGCTTACCGAAACGTTTTTGCGCATGGGAATAGACGAGCTTTCCGTCTCCCCCTCGTATGTGCTTAAAGTGCGCGAAGCGGTAAGAAACGCCGATTTGTCCAAAGAAAAAGCCTGATTACGATAACCCCTGCCCTTTTACGCAAACTGATTCCGATTTTCCTACGCATTGACAATGCCCGTCTAAATACACGGAATATAATACGATCAAATCGTTGCGTTTAAGATCGCCGTAAAAGCGGAAACAGACGGAAATGCCGAAGGAAATGCCGCTTCCAAAGGTGCGGGCTTAAAAAAATTAAAACAAAACGTCGGCGCACGGAAAAAAACAACTTCATAGAAATATGAAAAAAGAGCCTGAGACATATTGTCTTAAGCTCTTTACTTTTTTCCGCTGTAAAGTACGGCAGCGTTTTCCGATTACGCCGCCAATACGCAATTCGCTATTCCGCAATTAGATTTTTCAGACCTGATGCTCGTCGATGGCGACCTGAGATTTAACTTTTTCAAACTCCTCCAGAACGACTTTTTTAAGCATTTCTCTGGTTTCGGTGTTAAGCGGATGCACAATGTCCTTATACTCTCCGTCAGGAGTCTTTTTGCTGGGCATGGCGATAAAGAAGTCGTCGCTTCCCTCTAAGATTTTGACGTCGTGCACAACGAAACAATTGTCGATGGTGATCGATGCAACGGCTTTAAGTTTACCCTCGTCTTTTTTAACAAGTCTTACGCGTACTTCGCTAATGTTCATATTTTACCCCTTTAAACGTAGCAGATTTTATAGGTGTTACCTACCGATTTGAGTATATTTTACAATATTTAATAAACTTTGGCAAGTATTTTTACAAAATTTTTAATTTTTTTGCTCAAAATGCATAAAAAACGACCAAAAACCGATACTAAACGAGCTATGAAATGTACTAATTGCGGAAAAGAACTCAGTATAGACGAAGCAAGACACTGCACCACCTGCGGCAACGATTACTGTCCGGAGTGCGCAAGGCTTTTAGGCTTTTGCAATTGTCTTGGCGACATTGTGCCTTACAACTGAAAGGGACAAAAGAAAATACGCCCGTTTCACTGTCGAAGCGTTTTAAAGTCCCGGACTTTAAGGCGTTTTATGTGACCGATTGCGAAACAGACGTATTACGTTATTTTTTAAGGTTGACAATCAAAACATTGACGTCCGCGGGTGTAACCCCGCTTATACGTGCCGCTTGTCCTATGGACAGCGGTTTTATTTTATTCAGTTTTTCGGCGGCTTCCAGTCTTAAGCCCTTGATCGTACGGTAATCGACGTCGTCGGGAAGCGAAGCGTTTTCAAGACGTTTTTGTTCCGCTCGCGTTTTTTCCGCTCTTCCCAGATACCCCGAATACTTGACTTCCACGAAAAGCTGCTGAAGAGCGGACTTGTCTGTTCCGTCGAAAATATCCGAATATTTTGCAAAAACTCCGGGAGTTATCAAGGGTCTTTTTATTACCGATTCCACAGTGTAACCCGTGACAGGAGGCTGCTCGCCCGCCGCGGCGAACATTTCGGTAAGCGCTTTAGGCGGCATTACTGTATTCAATTTCTCACGCGCTTTATCAAGCGACTTTACCTTTTTAAGATAAGCTTTCCAGCGTCTGTCGGTGACAAGGCCCGCCTGCCTTCCTATGGGGGTAAGTCTTAAGTCCGCGTTGTCCTGCCTTAATGACAGACGGAATTCCGCGCGGGAAGTCATCATGCGATAAGGCTCGTCCGTGCCGACGGTCACAAGGTCGTCGATAAGCACGCCTATATAGGAGTTGTCGCGCGTAAGCACCACGGGGTTTTTGCCGGACAGGAACATGGCGGCGTTTATGCCCGCAACTATTCCCTGCGCGGCTGCCTCCTCATATCCGCTTGTGCCGTTAATCTGGCCCGCGAAAAACAGTCCCTTGATTTTTTTGTGCATAAGAGTGGGAAACAGCTCGAGAGGGTTTATGCAGTCGTATTCTATGGCGTAAGCGTCGCGCATTATTTCCAGGTGTTCAAAGCCCTTGATGCTGCGATACATGTCCAGCTGTACGAAAACGGGCAACGACGTGGAAAGTCCCTGCACGTACATTTCCTCCGTTCCCTCCCCTTCGGGTTCGAGAAAAAACTGATGACGGCTTTTATCGGCAAAACGCACTATTTTATCCTCTATCGAGGGGCAGTAGCGCGCGCCGGTGCCGTGAATCAGTCCCGAATATTTGGGCGCAAGCGAAAGATTTTCGCGTATGATTTCATGAGTTTTTTCGTTGGTGTAGCCTAAGTAACAGCAGCGCTTTTTTGCGTTGACCTTTTTTGACAGAGCGGAAAAGGAGTAAATGTCCTCCTCTCCTTCCTGCACTTCAAGCGCGGAAAAGTCCACCGAAGAGCGCTTTACGCGGGCGGGAGTGCCCGTTTTAAAACGCCTTACCTCTATTCCCAGCGCTTTAAGACTGTCCGAAAGGTGGTTTGCGCGGTTGAAGCAGACGGGGCCTTTGGGCTCGATGACGTCGCCCACGATAATGGTGGATTTGAGATACACGCCGCACGCAAGCACTACGACGGGCGCGTAATACTCCATTTTATAAACCGTTCTTACGCCTTTAACCGTGTCGTTTTCCACGATAAGGTCGCTTACTTCGCCCTGCCTCAAATGAATTTTGGGGTGCTTTTCCAGCACGGACTTCATGTATTCGTGATACTTGTACTTATCTACCTGGGCACGAAGCGAATGGACTGCCGCGCCTTTGGAGCGGTTTAACATCCGCAGCTGCGTAAGCGTTTTGTCCGCCGCAATTCCCATTTCGCCGCCCAAAGCGTCCACCTCGCGCACGAGATGGCCTTTCGCCGTGCCGCCGATACTGGGATTGCATGCAAGATATGCCACATTGTCCAAAGTAATGGAAAGCACAAGCGTTTCATGTCCTAAACGCGCAAGAGCAAGTCCCGCCTCCACTCCGGCGTGACCTGCCCCCACGACAATTGCGTCATAACAGCATTTATTTGTTGACATACTTTAAATCTTGATATTTCACCGATTAACGGTTTCTTACGTCCGCCCACTTAACGCTTATTGCGGCGTCACGGTCGCCGAAGTCGCGCATTGTTCCGCAGCGCTTAAGAGTTTCAGCGGAGGGGAACAACGTGTCGATATACATGTCGCGCCACTCCTGTCCGCTGGTCTCCGCGTAGGAAGTGTCGGCGGTATATTCCTCGTAAAGCTGGTAGTAAGCTTCTTTGACGGGGCTTATCGCGCCTGCGTACTCGCTGTTTTTAAGCGCGGTTTCCTTAAGGCAAAGGAACTTGAGGAAGTAATTGGCAGCCTCGGTATTCTTGGCGTATTTGGAAATCACGAAGGAATCGAGATAAATGTTTCCGCCCTCTTTGGGTACGACGTACCACATGTTGCGGTTACCCTCGTGCTCCACTCCGTCGTCGTCCTCGTAATCGTTCATGACGTAACCAGCGTCGCAGGACCACATAAGCGCGACTTCGACGTTGGTGTTGTTTGCCGCCATGTCGAACTTAAGGCTTTCGCCGCCCCAGATTGCCGAATAGGAACGCATTTCACCCAGCACGGAAACTGCGTTGTCGATGGCCGTGTCCGAGAAATCCTCATAAATGCTTTGAAGTTTTGCCTGATATTCCGCCCCGTAGGAGGTGAAACCGTTGCTGAGCGAGGAAAGCTCTTCACGGTTATACCAGATTGCGGCGGAGGTAATAGCCTCTCTCAACGAATCCTTGTTGGCGCTTTTCTGGTCGTATTCGTCGGTGAAAATCGCGGACCAGCTGTCGATGTGCTTACCCGTCTTGGAATAATCGTACATGATTCCGAAGGTGCCGTACATATAGGGTACCGAATATTCAAGCGTGGGGTCGGATATCTTTGCGCGGTCAACGTATTCTTCTTTCATTACGCTTTCGACGTCGATAATGTTTTTATCCACTTTGACCAGCAGATCTTTTTTGATAAGCTGCTCCACCGCGTAATCGGAGGGAAGCAGAAGATCGTAGTCGGCGTGGTCGCGCTCTACGGCGGTCATGATCTCTTCCACCGCGTCAAACGTGGTGGGCGTGACGACTTCCACGGTTTTGCCGGTCTGCTCGTTGTACCAGGTTTCGAACTCGTCGAAAATTTCCTCGTCGATGTATTCGCCGGGAATGTACATCTTAAGCTGAGTACTGCGGTCAGAGCACCCGGTAAGAGCGGCGACGGGAAAAGCAAGCATGACTGCAAGCAAAAGGGTAAGAATCTTTTTCATTGTTTTTCTCCTTTATATAAAAAATTGTGAACTGTGTTTCGGGCAAAGCGGTTTTATGTGAAAACGGCTTTGCGGATTTGATTTCAGATGCGCCTTTGACCGACTTCCGTTTTTAATTAAAAATAAGCGGAACAAAATCTTAAGCCGAGGTGTGCTGCTGGGCGGATAACTTTTTTTGCTTTGCGCGCTTGACTATGTTGAAGATAATCATTACGGCAAGCACGGTTACGAACAGGATGGTACTGAGCGCACGAATCGCGGGGTCGAGGTCGCGTCTTAAGCTGGCGTAAACGAAAGTGGAAACGGTATTTACTCCGTTTGTGCCCTTGTTGAGGTTAGTCACCACAAAGTCGTCGAGAGAAAGCGTGAACGCAAGCGCAAAGCCCGAAATCATGCCGCCGATAAGCTGAGGAAGAATTACGGTGAAAAGACTGCGCATAGGGCCCGCGCCGAGATCCAGACCCGCCTCGTAAAGATTGGGGTTAAGCTGGTTAAGCCTGGGACTTACGGTCAGAATAACGTAAGGCGTGGTGATAATCGTATGCGCGAGTATCAGCCAGCCCACTCCTTTCTGGACGGGTATCATCACGACGTCTCTCAAAAAAATGGAGAGAAGGAAAAATCCGACTGCGGTTACGATTTCGGCGTTTACTACCGTGATTTCCGACACGAAGTTAACTGCTTTTTTACCGCGTTTCATGTAATACAGCCCCACCGAAGTAAAGGTGCCCAGAAACGTGGCAAGTAAGGCGGATACAACTCCTATCACCAGCGTGTTAATCGTCGCCTGCATAAGCTGCTTATTGGTAAACAGGCGGGCATACAGCGAAAAGGTAAAGGAGCCGAAGCCGTTTTCGCCGCCGATGTTTTTCTCTGCGGAGAAAGAATACAGGATTATAAGCGCGATGGGCAGATAAATGCACGCAAGCACGATTATCAGGAACAGCCATCTTAAGACGAGAGAAAGCGTTTTTTTCATTGCGCAACCCCTCCCTTTGTCGAAGCCGAGGGCTTGCTTTTAGGCGCCCGCGCCGTAATGAAATTACTTATGAACATGGTAAGAAACACCAGTATCAGCAATACGAAGGACAGCGCGGAACCCACTCCCCAAGTGCTTGTGGTGGTAAAAAGGCCGTTTATCTTGCCGCCGATGACGTTGGTGGACGCGTCGCCCAGCATACCGGTAATCGCATAGGCGCTGAACACGGGCATAAACACCATTGTTATGCCGCTGACCACGCCGCCCATGGAAAGCGGAAGAGTGACTTTGAAAAAAGTGACCGCTCCGTTTGCGCCAAGGTCCGCGGACGCCTCCTTATAGCTTTTGTCCATATTGGTAAGAACGGTGTAAATGGGCAGCAGCATAAAGGGCAGAAAGTCGTACACCATGCCGATCATGGTTGCCAGGAATCCGTAATCGACGCCCAGCATGAACAACAGCGATTTAAGCGCGATAACCCTTAAAACGAAGTTCATCCACATGGGGATAATGAACAGAAGCGCCAGCACTACGTAACGGTTAAACGGCGCGGAAGCCAGCACCATGGCGGTGGGATAAGCGATAAGCAGGCAAATGACGGTGGTAAGCGCGGCAATGCCTATCGTCTTAAGCAAAAGCGTGAGATTGCTGCTTTGGGTAAACACCAGCTTGAAATTTTCGAACGTGAAGCTGCCGTCTGAGCCTATAAACGCGTAAATAAGCACCAGAATCAGCGGGAAAACCACGAAAATTGCGCATATGACCACGTAAGGCAACGCGAAAAACGCGGGACGAAAACTAATTTTCTTCATTTTCCGCCTCCTCGGCAAGGGGCTCCGCCTTTATTTTGGCGGGGTCAAGCCTGACGCCCACGCGGTCGCCGATGTCCCACTCGTCGGTGGTATCGATGTAGAAGTCCTCGTCGGTGTCGGTGTAAATCTGCACCTGATAATATGTTCCCTTATAAAGAGTCTGGGTGACAAAGGCGCCGATCACACCGTCGCTTTCGTCGTCGGTAAGCTCCACCCCGTCGAAGCCGACGGAAACTTTTACCGCTGTCCCCTTCTCGAGTCCGTCTTTATTGTCGAACTCGAACGTTCCGCCGCAGATGTCCACGGTGTTTTCGCCGCTGACTTCGCCTTTGAACTCGTTAATCGTCCTGAGCTTTTTCATAATGTGTATGCCGTCGGGTTTGATGCCCAGCCTTACGTTTGCGCCCGGCTTAGCCTCGGTAGTGGACTGAACGGTGAATTCGTAACCGTTAGCTTCCACCTCCATTTCGTACCAGGTGCCTTTGAAGACGGCGGTAAGCACTTTGCCCGAAAGCTGACCTTTGCCCGAATCAGCCGCATAAATCTTGATGTCTTCGGGGCGCACCACAAGGTCGACGGGTTCGTTTTTATCGAAGCCCTTATCCTCGCACTCGAAAACCGTGTCCAGAAATTTAACGGAAAAATCCTTTACCATTACGCCCGAAAGAATGTTGCTTTCGCCTATAAAGTCCGCAACGAAAGCGTTTGCCGGCTCGTCATACACTTTTTTCGGGGTGCCGATCTGCTGAATTACGCCGTCGTTGATGACCACTACCACGTCCGACATGGTAAGCGCCTCTTCCTGGTCGTGCGTGACGTAAACGAACGTGATGCCCAATTCCTTGTGCATCTTCATAAGCTCGACCTGCATGTCTTTGCGCATTTTAAGGTCCAACGCGCCCAAAGGCTCGTCCAGAAGCAGAACCTTAGGCTCGCAGACGAGAGCGCGCGCAATAGCCACCCTTTGCTGCTGACCGCCCGAAAGCGAGTTGACGTCGCGGTGACCGTAATCCTCAAGTCCCACCATTTTAAGGGCGTGATTGACTTTGTCGGCAATCTCCGATTTCGTGAGTTTGCGCGTCTTTTTGACCGTGTTGCCCTTTGCGTCCGTCTTTACGCCGTCGTCCAGTTTTTTAAGCTTAAGCCCGAAAGCCACGTTTTTGAAAACGTTGAGGTGCGGGAAAAGGGCGTATTTCTGAAACACGGTGTTAACGGGACGGCGATAAGGCGGCATCTGCGTCACGTCCTGCCCTTCGATAATGATATTACCGCTTGTGGGCAACGTGAATCCCGCAATCATTCTTAAAAGAGTGGTCTTGCCGCAGCCGCTGGGGCCTAAAAGCGTGACGAATTGTCCGCGGCGAATGGACAGATTGATGTCGTCGATGACGGTGACGTCGTCGAAAACCTTGGTTACGTTTTTGACTTCGATGATTTTATCGAATCTTTGTTCCCTTGTCTCTCTCATTTGTTTGTATCCTTATTCTCAGAAATTGGGCGGGCAGCTCAGCCAGATTACGACCGCCTGACTTTTGCCCGTGTTTTCGATGTAATGCGTGCGGTCGCTGCGGAAATAAAAGCTTTCCCCTTCCCTTGCGTCGGCTTCGCGTTTACCGACATGCACTTTTATTCTTCCCTTAAGTACGTAACCGAATTCCTCGCCGTCGTGCGGAAGATCTTTTTGAGTCACGGCATGAGGCTCCAGCTCCATGCGGATGGGCTCCATCATATTTTTCTGCGCGGTGGGCACAAGCCAGGTAATCCTGACGTTTTCGCCCGTCTTTTCGAAATAGTCGTCCGCGCCGAACACCAGACTGTCGTCGCCCTCCGAAGCGAAAAAGTCGGCAAGCGTGCACCCCAGCGTCTGCAGGATATCCTTAAGCGTGGCGATGGACGGGCTTGTAAGGTCGTTTTCCAGCTGGGAAATATAACCTTTAGTAAGCTCGCACCGATCGGCAAGTTCCTCCTGCGTAAGCTGTTTTTTTAGTCTGAGTTCTTTGATTTTAAGGCCGATTTCCATCGGATTTTTCCTCCCGTCGCAAGGATTAGTATTACCAAACCCCGCGTTTACAAGGTCACATAATAATAAACTTTTGGTTTAATTTTGCTAAACCTCGAATAGTTTATACGTTTTACGGACAAATGTCAATCGTTTTAAGCATATTTTTTAGGGAATTTTACGTTTGCGCGCTTGTAATTATCCGAAAAAATATGCTATAATCATCTAAAGAATCGTTTTACGGGGTTTTTATTCAATGGACAAAGTAAAACTAATGAAAATAATTACCGTTTCGGCAATAATATTTATTGCCGTTCTGGCGATTGCGCTTATCATAAATCTGGTTAAGCTTTCCAACGTCAACAACAAAAAAGCCGCTTTGGAAAAGGAACTTACGGAAATTCAGCGCAAGATAGAGCAGAACAACAGCGAAATAGATTACATAACCACGGACGAATACATCGACCAGTACGCGCGCGAATACCTTAACATGCACGGAAAGGACGAGCAAGCTTTTACGGGCAGCGAAGACTGATGGACGCGGTTATCGATATCGGAAGCAACTCGGTAAGGTTGCTTATCGACGAACATAAAAAAGTTGCGAAAAAAGACGTTCTGACCACTACTTTGGGCGACGGGCTTGCCCTTACGGGTAAACTGAACGAAGAAGCAATGTTACGCACCGAAAAGGCGGTGACGGAGTTTGTGCAGAAGGCGCGCTCCTGCCGCGCAGACAATATTTACATCTTCGGCACGGAAGCAATGCGCGCGGCGGAAAACGGTGTGGCTTTTAAACAAAGACTGGAAAAATCCACCGGACTGAAAGTAGACGTAATAAGCGGCGAAACGGAAGCCAGACTGGGCCTTATGGGCGCGTTGTCCGATATGCCCGGCGGCGAAATCACCATAATAGACATCGGCGGCGCAAGCGTGGAAATAGTTCGCGGCGACGAAAAAAGAATAACTTATCTTAAGTCCCTGCCTTTGGGCATGGTAAGGCTTATCGACCTTGCGGGCACCGTGCGCGAGGATATCGAACGTTACGTTAACGAACATATTTGCGAATTCGGTTTTGTCTGCGGCGTGGAGGCGGTGGCTATCGGCGGGACGGCGACGTCGCTTGCCTCGATGGATCTCAATCAAAAAACATACGATCCGTACGAAGTGCACGGACACGTGCTTACGCTGCACGCTTTAAAAAAGCTGACGGACAGGATTTTCGCGTCGAAGGATTTACTTAAAGACTTCCCCTCTCTTCCCGAAAAACGCGCGCGGATTATAGGACACGGCGCAATCATGCTTACCGCCCTGTTGGAGTATCTGGGGCTGGAGCAGACAACGGTTTCGGAACGCGACAACATGGAAGGCTACCTCTACTACACGGCAGGGAAAAAATAAAAGAGTTTTTAACGGAACAAAACGCGTCTTTATATATAAAAAGGCGCGTTTTTAAATAGGTAAAAATTACAAGCGGACGCTTCGCATAAAAGAAAACGGCAGGTCAGATAATAGAACTAAGCAAGGAGGATGCTTGCCGTCGGTTTTAAGAGAAGGCGGGTGTCTTTCCCCGCTAATCTTAAAAAAGGAGATCTGGATAAAATGGCTGCTACCAAGAATGCTAAGACTCAGTCTGCAAACTCCAAGGCCACGGCGAAGACCACTTCCAAGGCTAACGGAAGCACTTCCGCCAAGGCGACCAAATCCGCTAAAAACTGCAAATAAGTTTTTATCGGGGATTACGGTCCTGTTTTAAGGCAAGCGTTTTCCATATGACGTTTGATTAAACCGGACCCTTAAAAGAAAAGACACGGACTTAACCATAAGCCCGCGTCTTTTTTTTACGCGATTTTCTTATCCGTCAAAGTCGCATATTCACGCCCGAAGTTTTTTGTTAAATCGGGCGTAACAAATACGGCTTAACGGCGGTTGAATTTGTTTTTAAGCGCCTGAAGCATATCGTCAAGCGATTTTTCCTCTCTGTGCGGTTTAACGAACTTTTTATCATTTTTCCCGTTGTCGCGGCGGGGACGGCTGTCCGCTTTTTCCCTGCTTGCGCCGCCTTTAGGCGCCTGCGACACGAATCCGCTTGCCTGTTTTATGGAAAGGTTGATACGGTGTTTTTCCGCGTCCACGCCGATAACCTTGACTTTTACGGTTTGACCCACGCTTAACGCCTCCGACGGGTGTTTGATGAAACGGTCGGAAATTTCCGAAACGTGCACAAGTCCGTCGTGATGAACGCCTATGTCCACGAACGCGCCGAAGTCAATGACGTTGCGCACCGTGCCCGTAAGCTCCATCCCCTCCTTAAGGTCTTTGATGTCCATGAGGTCCGCCCTCAGCTGCGGGGGCGGAAGCAGGGTACGAATATCGCGGCCGGGCTTTAAAATCTCTTCCACGATGTCGTGAAGGGTCATTGCGCCCACGCCTAATTCCGCGGCTACTTTTTCCTCTCCGTCGGCGTTGATTTTGTCTTTAAGCGCGGAAATTTTACCCTCTTTCACGTCGGCATCGGTGTAACCGTACTTGGCAAGCAGTTTTTCGGCGGCTTCATAGCTTTCGGGGTGAACGCCCGTATTGTCAAGCACGTTTTCGCCGTCCTGAATACGCAGAAATCCCGCGCACTGCTCGAAAGCCTTGGGCCCGAGTTTGTTTACTTCCAGAAGCTGGCGGCGGCTGAGGAACGGGCTTTTTTTACGGTATTCCACTATGTTTTTGGCTATTGCGGTGTTAAGTCCCGCAACGAACGCCAGAAGGCTGTAAGAGGCGGTGTTAAGATCCACGCCTACGCTGTTGACGCAATCCTCCACTACGCCTTCAAGCACTTCGGTAAGGCGCTTTTGCGGCATATCGTGCTGATACTGACCCACGCCTATGGATTTTACGTCAATTTTTATAAGCTCGGCAAGGGGATCCATGAGTCTGCGCGCAATGGAAACCGCGCTTCTTACGGTGACGTCGTATTCGGGGAACTCCTCCGTGCCCAGCTTGCTTGCCGAGTAAACGGACGCGCCCGCCTCGTTGACCACCATGTATTCCACTTTTCTCGGGCAGTCTTTGATAAGATCGGCGACGAAAATTTCCGATTCTTTGGACGCGGTGCCGTTGCCGATGGAAATGACGTCGACTTTATACTTATCGATAAGCTTAAGCATCGTTTTCTTCGCCTCTTCCGTCTTGTTCTGCGGCGGAGTGGGATATATTACCGTATGGTCAAGCACGTTGCCCGATTGGTCTATAACGGCGATTTTGCAGCCCGTGCGGTACGCGGGGTCCAAGCCTATGATAACTTTGCCCTTAAGCGGCGGCTGCATAAGAAGCGGCTTAAGATTGACCTCGAACATCTTTATGGCCTGTTCGTCAGCCTTGTCGGTAAGCTCGTTCCTCACTTCGCGTTCTATCGACGGGAATATAAGGCGCGCGTAACTGTCCTCTATCGCCTCGGTCATGATAGAGTTGAACGCGCTGTCCTTTAAGAATTTCGCCTTGATGATGCCTACGGCGCGCTCGCTGTCCGCGTTAATCGAAACCTTAAGGCATTCCTCTTTTTCTCCGCGGTTAAGCGCAAGTATGCGATGCGACGGAAGCGTGGAAATTTTTTCCGAAAAATCCTTGTACATCTCGTAGGTGTTAAGCTTTTCCTTGTCTTCCTGCTTGTCGGAAAAAACGCTTACGATAAGTCCTTCTTTAAACAAGAACTCCCTTAACGCCTTTCTCGTTTCGGCGTCGTCGGAAATACGCTCCGCTATTATATCCTTGGCTCCGGCAATTGCCTCTTCGGGGGTGTTGACTTCCTTTTCCGGATCTACGTACGCCGACGCAAGCGCCGTAATGTCGCACTCCTTTTGCTCCTGCGCGAAAATAACGTCCGCAAGAGGCTGAAGTCCCCTTTCGACGGCGACGGAAGCACGGGTCTTCTTTTTCTGTTTATAAGGTCTGTATATGTCCTCGACCTCGGTAAGCGTGACGGCTTTTTCAAGCGCGGCGGCAAGCTCGTCCGTCCATTTACCCTGTCCTTCGATTGAGGAACGCACTTCCTCTTTACGCGTTTCAAGGTTTTTAAGATAAGTCAGTCTGTCCGCAAAATCGCGCAAAAGCTCGTCGTTGCAGCCGCCGTGCATTTCCTTGCGGTAACGCGCGATAAACGGAATGGTGTTGCCTTCCTCGATAAGGTCGACGATGTTAGACGCGTATTTGGGAAGAAGTTTGAATTCTTCGCTTAATTGAGTTTTAATGTCCATGGATGCTTCCTTGAATTTTATTAGCCCCACGTTTTACCGTGCGACCGTATAATTGTATAATATTTTGAAAAATAAAGCAAACGTTTTTTCCAAAAGTACATAATAGCTTTTTTGCCCGAATAATTATAATCGGAGGTATATATTCGATGGAAAACGAAACAATAAAAAAACGCCATTCGTTAACGCTGGAAAACAGGGCAAAAGGCAGTATGACGGGAGTCAGCGAAGTGCTTTCCTACGGCGAAAACGAACTTTGTCTAAATACAAGCGAGGGGCTTTTGACGCTTACGGGCAAACAGCTTAAAATTATAAAATACAATACCGAAGACGGCAGCCTGGCTTTTTCGGGCAGCGTGGACACCGTTAAATACAATGCCAAAAAACCGCCTCTTATCAAGCGTATCTTCAAATGAACGAAACCGTTCTTTTCTTTCTGTGCGTTGCGGCGGGGTTATTTGCAAGGGCTTTGTTTATCCCCTTTCGCCCCTTGCTTAAAAAAAGCGGAACGGCTTTGACTTTCATCACCGATACCGTCCTGACTTTTCTGGGCGGCGTGCCTTTTGCCGCGCTTATATTTATTTTTAACGACGGAATCATGCCGTACTTTGCGGTGGCGGCATTCGACACAGGACTTTTGCTGCCTTCGGCGTTTAAATTATTTAATTTCAAAAAGGCATTGCATTTAACTTTGTCACAGCGTAAATCTTGCGATAACAATGCCGCAAAAGCGGAAGTTAAATAAAATAAACTAATAAATAATCTTTTGTTTTTATATCGGTTTTACTTGATTTTGTCTCCTTTTTAAGGTTATAATTTATCTGACGTCAAGCACAATTTAAAAGGAGAAAGCAATGAAAATCGGATTGATAACCGAAAATTTTCAGCAGCATTACGAGTGCGGTGAAATTTTTCACAAGCTTAAACAGATCGGTTACGACGGAGTGGATTACACGCTTAGCTTAACTTACAATAAACCCGAAGAAATTTTTTCAAAACCACGCTCCGAATGGACAAAGTATTTTAAACATATAGCCGATGAATTGAAAAACAACGAAATGCTTACTTTTCAGACGCATGCAACCTTCCCTACGGATTTTGACGGCGCAAAACGCCTTACGGACTACACTCTTGACCAGTTCAGAAAGGAAATAGAAGCCACCGCCATTTTAAACAGCCCTTACATTGTCATCCACCCCATCAATATTGCGGTAAGGGAAAAAAACAAACAGCAGGACTTTGAAGTCAACATGGACGCTTTCGGCAAGCTTTTGCCCGTGCTGGAAGAATTCGGAGTGACGCTGGGGGTCGAAAATATGTTCACATGGGATAGCCTGAGAAGATGCAACTGCCCAACCGGCTGCTCCTCCGCAGAAGACATGATTCGCTACATCGACTCAATGAATTCCGAACGTTTTAAGGCGTGTCTTGATACGGGACACATGCCGGTAAACTGTTTTTCTCCCGCGGAAGCCGTGAGAAAATTGGGAAAACGCCTTAAACTTTTGCACGTGCATGACAATTACGGTTTGTCCGACAATCACAACGCACCGGGCCAAGGCGCGATAGACTGGCATGACTTTGCCGCCGCGCTTAAGGAAACGGGATACGACGGAGCTTTTTGCATGGAAACTAGCTTCAGCACAGTAATGAAAATATCAACCGAACTTGGCTGGGAATACGCGAAATACGCCTACGCCGCTGCGAAAAAAATAGTCGAAATGGCGGAATAATCCGGTTTACTTACTTCATCCGAAAAAATTATTACTTTGTAAAACTTTTAAAATGCATAAAAAAACGCCTTGGAAATATTACGAGGCGTTTTTTCATTGTTTCTTATTGACAATCGTCTGTATTTGCGTTTAAGACAAAACTTTCCTGGCGCGTAAAGCTTAAAGCCTTTGTTGAATCTCGCTTTTGCCGACCATTACGGCGTTACCGCTTTATTTTACAATAAGCGTTGAAATACCTTTCACCCAAAGTAAAAAGAGCGTCGCGGCAAAAGTGCAGATCGTCGCCGTCCCCCACCTTTTGATTATTACTTTTAAGGTCGCTTGTTCCGACAAAACCGCCATTAAGCGTTTCACAGGTTTGCTTTACGGCTTTAAGTACGGCGTCGCAAGCGGTCTTGTTTTTAAGATACCACTCTTCTGCAAACCCTCCCGCAACAAAAGGCAGACTTTCAAGCCCGAAAGTATTTTTAAAATCCGAAAGCATTTCGGTCAGATTTTTATAATGAGTCAGATAACGCTTTTCGCTGTCCCGGGAGGGATTTTCCACCGAATCGCACTCCCCTTGATGCCACAAAAAGGCGACAATCCGGTTTTCGGGGTTAAACGCCAGCGCTTTTTTTAACATGTTTACCAGTCTGACGTAAAGGATATTGCCCTTGCCCCACTCTCCGCGCGCAAAACCCGTGCCGCCCACCGCGCCGTTTACTATCAGTATTTTGCGGTCGGACTTCAGAAACTTTTCCGCGTAACAGCGGGCGAACGACAAAGCAAGATTCCCCCTTTTTCCACATTGGTTTTGCGGCTCTTCCGCGACAGACACACAGTCGCGCGCGGGATAATTAAACACAAGACGGCTTTTGTCGCCTGTTTTTACAAAATGCGGCGAAGAGTCGTCGTTCATCAAAAGAATACGCTTGTCGGGAATGTAATCTGATGCGTCGCCTTTCCCGTTGCCTTCTGCGTTGGATTGCCCGGCAAGGACAATGACGTCCAGTTTTTCGTCTTTGATTTTATCGGTTAAATCATTCATAAAATCACCCGATTAAAACAAGCGTAAATTACGCAAACACGGCTTTGTTGCCAAAAAAGTCTGACGGCGGGAAATTTTCTTTCTTCATCCAAATAATAAGCGGACAGATAACTGTTTTCGTCCGATTCGGAATTGTTAACGGCGAAAGCGCGCTTTCATTTCTGCCCGAAAAAATCGTGCTGGCGAAGTGCCTCGTAAAGAATTATCGCGACCGAGTTTGAAAGATTAAGCGACCTGAGCGCCCCGTACATGGGTATGCGGACCGCCCTTTCGTAATGTGCAAAAATAAGGTCTTCGGGAAGGCCTTTCGTCTCTTTTCCGAAAAGAATAAAGCAGCCGTCGGGGTAAACGACGTCGGTATAAGCCTTATCCGCCTTTGTGGTAGCGTAAAAGAAAGTCCCGTCCGCGTTTTTTCGGAAAAAATCGTCGAGATTATCGTAATAAACTATTTCCACCTTGTCCCAGTAATCCAGCCCCGCGCGGCGCAAAGCTTTCTCGCTTACGTCAAAGCCCAAAGGTTTTACTAGATGCAGTTTTGTCGCGGTACAAGCGCAGGTTCGGGCGATGTTACCCGTGTTCTGCGGGATTTCGGGCTCCACAAGTACGACGTTAAGCATTAAAGCAGGTCCTTGGGGTCGTACTTCGGGGCTTTATAGAGCACAGCCTTTTTATCGGTGATTTCGCGTTTGAACTCGTCCTGCCACTCTACGGGAGTAAAATCCTCTATGGTGACGGAAACGTGTGTGTCCGATACGCCCAAAGTTTTAATCAAAGCTTCGCTGAGTGCGGCGGAAAGACGTTTTTTCTGCTCCTCGGTTCTGCCTTTCAGCATTTTTACGGATATATGCGGCATAGTGTAATGCTCCTTTTCAGTGCCAGGTAATCTGGTTGACGCCGATGTTTTTACCGAAGTTATTGAAGTTTACAAGGCGTTTATTGACCTCAGCGGAATTTCCGAAGGGGTCAAGCATGATTTCTTCAAGCTCGTCGATGCGGGCGTCCTTGCCGTCGGCAAAGCGCAAAAGGCGAGCGGCGCAATGTTCGACTCGTCTTATGAGTCCGCCCAGACGATAGTCCAGCACCTCGAAACCGTTAGGCTTGTTTTCGACGCTCCACTGATATTCCAAAGCGGCATAAAACTGCTCCAGTTTTTTGATAAGCGGATAATAAAGCGATTTGACCAATGTTTTGATAGCCTTGGGATCTGCCGTCTTATAGGCGTTGCGCGTTTTGACGCCCAGCTCGTATTTTATCTGAAGCGCCTCGCACAGACAGCGCTGAGTGGTAAAGATATAGGAATATCTGCCCGCGATTTTTTCGGCTGCTTTAAGATCTTTTATATGTTTTTCGTACACGGCGGCGTCACCCTCTTTAACCAACGGGTCCATAAGGCCGCCAATGCAGTCGTTGAAAAGCATGTACTTGGAGGGATTGTTGTGATTGGGCGCAAGATATTCGTCGACGTCGTTGGCGGAGTCGATTTCCATGAACTTTTCGGCTTCCATGTCCGTAAGCGCATAGAACGCCGCCGAATAATCCTCGTGGCCGTACTCGAATTCCGCAGTATAGCAAAGCACGGGAAGCACGGCAAGGTCTGAGCATTCCGCGCCGTCGTCGCCCCACATGGTCATCATTATTTTGTCGACGCCCTTTTCCTCGCAGGACTTCAAAGCGGTTTTCGTCACGTCCAGGGAGAATTTGTTGGAAGGCGTGAATCCCGACCACATCCAGGCGCCGCCCGCAAACATAACCTCGCGGTTGAATTCCTGATGGCGTTCGATCATGGCGTTATACACGGCGGGGTCGTTGTTGTAATAATCCCAATAAACGAGTCTGAGATTTTCGGGAACGAGTTCTATGACTTCCTGATCGATGGTTCTGCCGTCGGACACGTAGTATGCGCCGTTAAAAGCAAGGCGGAAGAACATATCGCTCCACATCATGGGTTTAAAGCCATATCTTTCGGCGATTTCCACCACTTTATTGAGGTGACGAAGCATAATTTCGCTGCGCTTTTGCGTGGCGCCGTGTTTGTCTTCGAATTTGCCCCTGCCGATAAGATGCGCTTCGTCCATACCGATATGAATTTTACGCGAACGGAAGCACTTGTCAAGCGTGATGAACATATGCTCTATAAGTTCGTAAGTGCGGTCCTCGTCAATAAGCAGAATATCGTTGATGTCGTTTATATCCCTATAAGCCTCCCAGCGGAATATCTGATTGAGGTGCGCAAGGGTCTGAATACAGGGCACCGCCTCGATTCCGAAACGAGCGGCGTAATCGTCGATTTCCTTCATTTCGGCAATCGTGTATCTGCCGCGCATATAACCGAAGTAGGGCTCCGACTCCACCTCGTAAGTGTCCTCGGTATAAAGCTGAATCTGATTGTAGCCCATAAGCGCAAGATGACGAATAAGCTGCTTGACGTGAGTCACGTTTCTTACGGCGTTTCTGGAGCAGTCAAGCATAATGCCCAATTCAGACGCCTTGCAGGTTTCCGAAACGGAAAATCCCTTTTTGTTGAAATTCTGTTTGACAAGTCTTAATCCGCGGAAAAACTGATTAAGCGCGGGATAAATCACTTTGATGACTTTGCCGTCGAAAGAAACCTGAAGCGTTTCTCCCTCCTCGGCAACAAGCTCGTATCCGTTGCCGTCCAGCGTAAAATTAAGTTGCGCGGCAAGCTCTGCGGTACATTCCCTTAAATTGTCCGACAATTTGGAAATATTGACTTTCATATTCTCCTCCGTTAACGGAAATATTGATTATTATATTGTAACAGATAGTATTTGTAAAATCAAGCCAAAAAACGGAAATTTTATCAAACTGATACCTTTTTGTATAAGCATAAGCCTTATTGTGTAAGAAAAATTTGCGCGCTTGACATGTGCGCATATGCGCAAAAATATTTTAATCCGTTACAGCCTGCGGTTCAGCCTCTTTCATAAGGCGTAATAACCGTCTGATAACGATCATATTTTATTGTATGAGTTATCTTGAAGCTTTTATTATGGGTATATTGCAAGGACTTACGGAATTTTTACCCGTTTCATCCAGCGGGCACCTGGTGCTGTTTTCGCGTATTACGGGCACAGAGTCCTCTTTGTTTTTCGACCTTATCTTGCATCTCGGTACATTGCTTGCGGTTATAATAGTTTTTGCGGGAGATATTGCCCGTCTTGCCGCGCATCCTTTCTCCCATAAGTCGAAAATGCTGATTTTGTCAACCGTCGTATCCGCAGCTGTGGTTTTTTTAGTCAAAGACGTCGTAAAGCAAACCTTTGACGGAGCGTTGCTGCCTTTCTTTTTCCTGATAACGGCGCTTGTTCTCTTTTGCTCTACTTACTTCTCTCCCCGACATAAAAGCGAAGAAATCGGCGTATTAGACGCCTTGATAATCGGCGCCGCGCAGGGCCTTGCCGCTTTTCCCGGGCTTTCGAGAAGCGGACTGACCGCGTCGGCGGGCAACTTCCTCGGGATCAGGCAAAAGGAAAACGCCTCCTACTGCTTTTTGCTTTCCGTGCCGATAATACTGGGTTCGGCAATTGTGGAAATTATCGGCGGGAATTTCGAATACGTGCCTTCAGGATGCCTTTTGACAGGCTTTTTTGCGGCGTTTCTTTCGGGGTTAGTCGCGCTTATGCTGCTTAAAAAAGTGTTTCTTAAAAACCGCTTCGACGTTTTTGCCGTCTATCTTACAGTACTGTCGGCGTTTCTGATAATAAACGACGTATGGCTGCACCTTTTTTGATTTTTACGGCATTAAACGTACTGAACGTAAAAAACTTTTTCCGGCACGGTTAAAAAGCTTTAATATTATGCCGCAAAAGGAAAACGCTGCGGCGCGCATTAAAAAGTATATAAATTCTGTTTATGCATATAATAGGATTGTCAAGACATTCAAGGAGGAATAAAATGGCAACTGCCGTAAACCAGAACAGCAAAACTTCGCCCGCGATGCACGTGCTTTATTTACTGCTTATATCCGCCACTATCGTGTCGCTTGGGGCGTTGATGGGATTTATCGGCGGCGCAACCGAAGGCTTTTCGGGGATAACGCGCCCCACCTTAACCCCGCCCGACATAACTTTTTCCATAGTATGGCCCATATTGTACTTCATGATGGGCGCGTCTTTCTATCTGACGCTTATCTCTACGCCCGCTACCAAAGAAGAAAAAACGATCAGAATCGCTTCCATCGTGATTTTCCTGGTTCAGCTTGCGGTTAATTTTACATGGACTCCCATTTTCTTCAAAGCGGATATGTATTTCTTTGCGTTTGTATGGATCGCCATCCTGGACGCAATGGTGACCGCGCTTATCATACTGAATTTCAAAATTAACAAGTGGTCCGCAATACTTCTGATCCCTTATCTTGCCTGGATACTGTTTGCAACTTACCTTAACATCATGATAGCTGTTTACAATTAAATCATGGGCTGAGGAAATCGTTATTCGCCTGATAAATCTTATAAGTTTTTGCCAAAATCGGGCTTATAAGAACAGCTTACGAATAACAAGGAAACGATAAATCAACAAAAAAGACAGGTCTATTAAACCTGCCTTTTTTTATTTAACAGAAAAGTTTGCGCATTGAACCTTATGCTAACAAGGAAATTTTACTTGAAGTATCTGTCAAGCAATCCCTTGAAGCCTGCGCCGTGACGCGCCTCGTCCTTCGCCATTTCGTGAACGGTATCGTGAACGGCGTCGTAACCGAGCTCTTTTGCGCGTTTTGCAAGCTCCAGCTTGCCTTTGCAAGCGCCCGCTTCAGCCATGTAACGAAGCTCAAGGTTCTTCTTGGTGGAATCGGTAACGACTTCGCCCAGAAGCTCGGCAAATTTTGCGGCATGCTCAGCCTCTTCGTAAGCGTATCTCTTATAAGCCTCGGCAACTTCGGGATAACCTTCGCGCTCGGCTACTCTTGCCATGGCAAGATACATGCCTACTTCGGTGCATTCGCCGGTAAAGTTCTCCTTAAGTCCGTTGACGACCATTTCGTCCTCTACTTTGCCGTCGCCTACGTGATGCTCGCAAGCCCAGGTCTCCTTTTCGGCGGGAACAGGCTCAAACTTAGTGGCGCCGCACTGAGGGCATCTCGTTACGTTGTCTTCAACCACACAACCGCAAACCAAACATCTTTTCATAATTACAAATCCTCCGTAATAAATTTTTTATCCAAAAGCGCTTTTGCGCGTTTCGTCCTTTTTTTCGGGCGCTGATTGTCTTATTATGCGTCCGCTTTGTCCTTTTTTATACAATCGGGACATATCCCGTAAAAAACAAGTTTTTCCCTTTCCACCTTATACCCTAAATTTTCCACCTCGTCGGTTAAAGCCGAAGCAATGAACACGTCCTTTATTTTGCCGCACCTGCTGCAAACAAAATGCGCGTGATTGCTGACGTCGGCGTCGTAATGAATACAGTCTTTGGTGGTTTCAAGAGTGTTGACCTTGCCCGTCGCCACAAGCTTTTTAAGATTGCGATAAACCGTTGCCACCCCTATGTTGGGAAGACGCCGCTTTACCTCATTGTAAATGGCGTCCACATCGGGATGAGAGGTCGTGCTTTTAAGCGTCTCGTATATTATATCGCATTGAGCGGAATGTCTTACGCCCTTTTCGGTATTGACTTGTGATGTCTTTTCAATCATTTAAGTAACCGTCTTAATCAATAATGATAATCATTATCATTATAATAGCACCCTGAAAGAGCTTTGTCAAGCATTTTTACAAAATTTCCCGAAAATTTTTCGGAGAAAAGGGAATCGAACAAATCGATAAAAAAACGAAACATTATCCTGTTGATTTTTGCCGTTATGCGATATATACTTAAATCTATATTAAGATAATAAAATCGGGAGGATGATAATGTTTACTTTAACGCCGCCGATGGGCTGGAATTCATGGAACACGTTTGCGGAAAATATCGACGAAAAGCTGATACGCGATACCGCGGACGTAATTGTGGAAAAAGGACTTGATAAACTGGGTTACAATTACGTAATAATCGACGACTGCTGGTCGGAAAAGGTGCGCGACAAAAACGGAAGGCTTGTCGCCGACGCAAAAAAATTTCCCTCGGGAATAAAAGCGCTTTCCGACTACATCCATTCAAAAGGATTGAAATTCGGCATGTATTCCTGCTCGGGCACGCTGACCTGCGCGGGTTACCCGTCCAGTTACGAATACGAATTCATTGACGCGGATACGTTTGCAAAATGGGGCGTTGATTACCTTAAATACGACTTCTGCTTCAAACCCGAGTTCGTTCAGGGCAAAACCCTTTACCGGCGCATGGGAACGGCGCTTGCAAACTGCGGCAGGGATATCCTGTTTGCGGCGTGCAGCTGGGGCGCGGAAAAAACTCACGAATGGATACGCTCCACCGGTGCAGGCACATGGCGTTCAACAGGCGACATTTTCGACAACTGGGAATCCGTTAAAAAAATAATTCTGCAGCAGGTCGACAGGACGGGCGAGTACGGCGGCAGCGGCGCAATGCCTTTCGGCGGACTGGGCTGTTTTAACGACATGGATATGCTTATCGTGGGTATGAACGGTAAAGGCAACGTAGGATTGGGCGGCTGTACTTCGGAAGAATACAGGACTCATTTTTCCGCCTGGGCTATTTTCGCCTCCCCCCTCATTATCGGTTGCGACGTAAGAAACCTGGACCCCGAAGCGGAAAAAATCCTTACCAACAAAGAAGTTATTGCAGTTAACCAGGACGTGCGCGGCGCTCAGCCCTATATCGCCAACGAAGTCTGGCTTAAGGAAAACAACGACAATACCCCCGTTGTGGCAAGACTGCTTGCAAACGGCGACATTGCTGTGGCATTGTTTAACCTTAAGGACGAAGGCTCGCGCGTGGACTTCCGCGGCGACCAGCTGGGACTTTCCCCGTCCACCAAAGTCAGACTTTTCGCGCGCGATCTTTGGAGCGGCGAAGAATTCGAGATACACAATTACACCTACTTTACGCACATCGACGCGCACGCTTGCAAACTTTTAAGAGTCAGGGTCGTCCCGCAATTATGAGCCGTTGCAAAAATTGCGGAAAAGAGCTGAACACCGTCGACATAGGGCTTACCAAAAAGCTGATAAACCGCGGCGCGACGGAATTTTACTGCAAAAAATGTCTTGCCGCTAAATTCAACGTCACGGAAGAGCTTCTTGACGAAAAAGTCAGACAATTCCGCGCGGCGGGCTGCATGCTTTTCCCTCCCCTTGAGTAAAAATTACGACAATCGGATATAAAAAGGTTAAATACTTATAAACTGCCCGTAACTGAAAAAAAAGCGGGCCTTGTCAGAAAGGCCCGTTTTTTTATATACCTGTTTACTTAACGGCAGAGGCTTTATCGTTATAGCTTCCGCTTATCTATCTTACGCCCAGTTTTTTAAGAATCTGAGCGGCTTTTAAAGGATTATTGCAGGTAAACGCAACTGCGCCGCGCTCTAAAGCCGTCTTAAAGGTCTCCTCCTCGTCAACCTTGAAATAGCACCACGGCTCGGCACCGTAAGATTTTACCAGGTCAAACTTCGATTGATCGGACACGATGTTCGTTTTGCTCCAGTCGGCTTTTCCGTTTTTGTCAAAAGAAATGTTGAAAAGGCAAACGCAGGCACAGCGCTTAAAAAAGTTTTCGGAAAAATATTCGCCCAGAAGCCTTACGGGACAATATCCGTGCAACCTTATGCGGTTTTCGTATTTCGTGTAAACGTAATTTAATATGTCTCCCGAAAAACTGTTGATGTAACAGCGTTCCGTTACGCCGTATTCGTCCAGCATCGCGATCGCCTTGTCGCAGGATTCGTAAGCAAAAGCGCCGCATTCGCCTGGATAGTCTTTAAGCTCGATATTAAGCTCGATATCCTTGCGGTCTTTGACAAGCTCCAGAAACTCGCGGAGAGTCGGAACTTTTTCCCCTTTGAACTTTTCACCCTTATGTATTCCGGCGTCGGCTTTTTCCACTTCGGCAAAATCCGTTTCGCGTATCAGTCCTTTTTTGTCGGTAGTGCGGCAAAGATCATGATCGTGCATAAGCACAAGAACACCGTCGCGGGTCATGTGAACGTCCGTTTCAATCATGTCAATGTCCAGCTTAAGCGCTTCCTTAAAAGCGACCATCGTGTTTTCCGGATAACATTCCGAAAAACCTCTGTGAGCGGCAAGTCTGATTTTTTTCATATCCTCTTCCTCCTTATAATGAGGTTAATTTTATCACTTGCAAACTACAAAGTCAAGTCGCGTTTAACCATTTTAAATATTTTTTCATATCATGTAAAAGGGAAGATTTTTTACTTCCTTAATTCAAACCAAAGAAACACGAGGATTTTTATATGTTCAATAACCTTTTCGATAATCTTTTCGGCTTTAACCGTTGCGGCAACTCTTCCCAAAACAACTGCGGCTGCGACAGTAATTGTCAGAACGGCTGCGGCTGCGGCAATTCTTCTCAAAACAACTGCGGCTGCGACAGTAATTGGCAGAACGGCTGCGGTTGCGGCAATTCTTCCCAAAACAACTGCGGCTGCGACAGCGGTTGGCAGAACGGCTGCGGCTGCGGCAATTCTTCCCGAACCAACTGCGGGTGCGACAGCGGTTGGCAGAACGACTGCGGCTGCGGAAACTCTTCTCAAACCAACTGCGGGTGTGACGAATGCCATATAAGAAAACGGCGCTGTCACAAATGCAAATGTTTTTTCTTCCTTAATTATTAAAAAGAAAAAAACCGCTTTTTTATAAAGCGGTTTTTGTTTTTACTCTCCCTTATAAGGCAGTAAAGCGATTGCCCTTGCGCGTTTGATGGCGACGGCAAGCTGACGCTGATGTTCGGCACAGGTGCCGGAAGCACGGCGGGGAATGATTTTGCCCTTTTCCGTGATGAATCTTTTAAGTTTTGCAACGTCCTTGTAATCGATTTCCTCTATTTTTTCGGCACAGAACGCGCAAACTTTTTTCTTGGGCGCGCGTCTGAACTTTTTGGACTTATCGTCCGTATCGACGTTTTTAGTGATATTTTTCTTATCCATTTTAAATTACCTCATAAAAAATTTTCAGAAAGGCAGGTCGTCCGTATCGACGGGTTCCAGCTCACTGACCTTTTTGTTCTGCCCGGAAGGCCTGTTAGAGGGACCTGCGGCGGGCGCGCCGTCTGCGCTTTTGGGCGAAATGAATTCCACGTCTTCGGCGACGATGTCCGTCATATAACGCTTGTTGCCGTCCTTATCCTCGTAAGTGCGGTTCTGAAGCTGGCCTACGACGCAGACTTTACTTCCCTTGAAAAGGTACTTGCTGCAATTGTCCGCAAGGCCTCTCCAGGTGACGATGTTGATAAAGTCCGTCTCCCTTTCTCCGTTGGCGTTTGAATAGGAGCGGTTAACGGCAATGCTGAATCTGCAAAGCGAAACGCCGCTGCCTGTGGTCTGATACTCGGGGTCTCTGGTAAGATTACCGATAAAAATACATTTGTTCATAATTTACCGCCTGTTATTTCTTCACCACGATAAATCTGATAACTTCGTCCGTGATGCGCATCTGACGTTCAAGTTCCTGCGGGAAATCGCTGGGAGCCGTGAAGTTCATAAGCACATAGTAGCCTTCCGACTTGAAGTCGATCTCGTAAGCAAGCTTTTTAACGCCCCACTTGTCAACGCTTTCCACAGTTCCGCCGCCGTTTTCCACCGCGGTCTTGAACTTGTCGCAAAGCGCGTCTTTTGCAGCGTCGTCAATCTTCGCGTCGAGAATGTAAAGAACCTCGTACTTGTTCATGATTTAATACCTCCTTATGGTCTTGTGTCCCCGTTTTCCTCGGGGAAAGGATAGCCCTTTTTATCGGGCAAATGGTATTATAACATCATATTGAGAGTTTTGGCAACTGTTTTCAGATAAAAAAACAGACAAAACGCCGATTTTGCCTGTTTTCCATCTTCAGTTTTACTTAATAAACGCGCATACGTCAGATTTTATCTATTTCCACTAAAAGAGTAATGTATTTTGTGACGCAGGACGCCACTTCTTTGACCGAGTCGCCCACCTCTTCGAATTTTACGCGTTTGGAAATGAGGGGCAATACGTCCACGGCTTTTGAGGCCAGCATATTGACCGCCGAAAGATAATTGTCCTCCGCCCCCGTGACCGAACAAACCGACAACGCCTTGTGAAAAAGCGGCATAAAGTCAAACGTAAGATTGATTTTCGCGTCGTCGAATCCCACGAATGCGGCCCTGCCGCCGCGCGCAAGACACTCGAAAGCGCGTTGAACGGGCATATTGGTAAAAAGGCAATATGCCATAGTTTCCGCCATTTTGCCGCACGTTAACGAAAATATCTTTTTTACGGGGTCTGTATCCACGGCGTTAACGGTGTAATAAATACCGAACTTTTCGGCAAGGTCAAGCCTGTCCTGGCGCATGTCGACGAGAATGGGCACCGCCTGATAGTAAAGCGCGACCTGCGCGAGAATAAGTCCCACGCTGCTTGCGCCCACAATAACGATATGTTCGCCTTTTTCCAGCTTCAGTTTATCGATGGCGGCAATGCAAAGCGCGACGGACTCTATAAACACGCCTTCGTCGGGGGAAACTTTAGGCGGCAACAGAATAAGATCCGACTGCGGCACAACCATGAAATCTCTTAATACTCCGTTTTCGGTTTTACCGTAAGTGTAGCTGTGTTCGCATTCGCTTTTATGTCCGCTTCTGCAAAGGCTGCATTCGCCGCAGGACGAAACGGGACGGACGTAAACCCTGTCGCCGCGCTTGAATCCAGTAACTTCCTCTCCCGTTTCCGTGACGATGCCGACGCCGTTTCTGCCCGCAATAAGCGGCAGATTTTGTCCGCTGTCGTTAAACAGCGCAACTTCGGGAGTGTCGATGGACGAAGTCAGCATTTTAATTTTGACGCATGAGGACGAAACCTGTTGCGCACCGAGGTCTGTCAACTCTATTTCGTGTTCGCCCTTTATCATCCATGCTTTCATTGAAACTTTCCTCACGAATTGATTTTACCGATTATTACATAGTATATCATATCCTGCCGAGAAAAACAACCGATAAGCGGTTTTTTTTGATTATTACAAGTTATACCATGATTTTATACGGTTTAAATCCGTTGAAATTTTTATATACCACTGCGTTTTCCGCGCGATTCCGTCGCGTTTTTTACGAATACAGTTCTATAACGGGGGCAGCCGCCTCGTCCAGCAGAATTTCCAAATCGGAAAATTCGATGGTGAACGTTTTGGAGGAAGTAAAGCCCAGTCCGAAAGCCGCCTCACCCGCCGTCAGGGAGAAATCGTGGCCCGACTGCTTGCTGTCGTAAATCTTGACGTAATCTCCGCTTCGCTCGGAATAATAGTATAATCTGTAAGCGTTGTCTTCACGTATGAACATATACGAATACGTTTTGTTAAGCGCGGCAAACGTGCGGTTGTCGTACTCGTCGGTAAGATTGCTCTGGTTTTGCGGCGCCCAGACGGAATTGTCGGTAAGCACGCGGTAACCGCTTGCCCAGAATCCTATAAACGAAGTGTCGGTCCCGTTGTCGACGATGATGCCTATAGCGGGGTCGTACTCGATATTCGCGTCGCTAAGCTCGCTGTCGGTGGTGTAATCCCCCACGTCCGTCTTATTGGTTACGCTGAACTTGATTACCGCGTTGTTTCCCACCCCTTCGGTAAAATAAGCGGTGCGGTTGTAATTTGCGGTGTAGACGTTTTCGTCGCGGCGGCTTGTGTCCCACGCGCTTAAATCCGAATAGATAGTCTGACCGTTAACCGTAACGCTGTTGCCGATCGCATAATGCTTGAGCAAAAACTCAGGCTGCGACTCTCCTTTGCGGTAATCGTATTCGGCAGTCGGATAGCCTGACTTTTCGACGGTAACCATATACTCCGCCGTTTCGGACAGAATTACGGAATAATTTCCTTCACCGTCGGTTTTGCACCTGTAAACGTTGTAAGTGCCTTTTTCGCGGAAAGTCATGACAGCGCCCGCAACGGCTGAGCCGTCGGGAGAAGACGTCACTTTACCCGAAAGCGTAAAAGCGTTTTCCGTTTTTCTGAAAATCACCTGGACTAACGACGCGGTTTCTTTGGTCGGAACCGCATAGCCCGACGCCGGGTCGGTAATTTCCGCAGAAACGCCGTTTACTTTAAGAGAATCGAAAACGTAGCCGTCTTCGGGATAGATATACAGCGTTGCCGAGTTACCTGTTTCGGGAATCGGTGACGGGATGCAGACGTAACCCTTACCCGTTACCGAAACCGCGGGCAGATAATTGCCCGAAGTCCCCGCAGGGCTTGCTTTGACGACATCCTCCGCGTTTTTGTAAACGCTGTAGTAGGCGTCAGTAAACCTTATCGAGGACGAGTCGGAATATAAGCCCACGGCACACGCGCCCGAGTAGTCCTGAGTGAATTTGTCTTCTTCGGATATGGCGTAAAGAATGTTACCCTCCGAGACAAGCATAATAAGACTACCCGCCTTATAAAGCGTAAATATCTTGTTACCGCCTAAAGAAGTAAAAGGAACGTCCAGTAGCGTACCGTCTGTAAACGAGAGGATAAATCCGCCCGAAGAAGTCTGAGACGCCGAAGCGGAGATCTCAAAAACGAAATTGTCGGAATAGCCGTGAGTGTAAAATACCTCGCGTCTGCCGTTTGCGTCCGTTTCCGCTCCCGTTCCTTTGACCGTCACGCCTTCGGTCATTAAGTCGCCGCATAAACTGTCGCCGAAATTTTCGCCCGCGCCTACGGACTGATAGCCGCTTGAGGAAAACGCGGGATAAGACGAAATCGCGGTGGCGGAAGAGACGGACGGCGGAAGAATCAATATGCCCGAAGTGTATTCGCCCGCAGTTTCCACGCGATAATATGCGGGAAGGATTCTTACCCTTGCAATCGCGGCGGAATACCCCAGCTCCTCCCAGGAGATGAACGCCTCAGCCGTAAAGCTTACGGTGTTTCCCGAATTTATCACGCCGTCCACTCTTGCGCCGGACGTAATTTTGTTTTCAAACAGCTTATGATTGTACGCGTCGATGTAAATCTGTTTGTATGTGCCGTCTTTAGTCTCGAAATAAAATCTGAAATGAGTGTTTTTAGTGAACTTGTTTTTAGCCGTCCAGCTTATTTTGTCGTCGTAAGCGCGCGCGTAAAAATAAACGCCGTTTTCGGTGAATACGCTTGAAGCCTCTATTTTCACGTCCTCGTAAAGATAGCTGAATTTGTTTTTGCCGATAATTTCGGGCTCGGAAGTAACGCCGTCTATCATCAGATAGCCGTCCGGCTGACTGCCGTTGGCGTTTTTGTAAGCAGGCTCATCCGCGCTTGTTTCGCCCGTTTTTCCCAAAATCACGATATCCCCTATCCTGATCTTATCGACGGAAGAATTGTATTTGTCCTGCTGCCTTACCGAAATTTCTATCTTTTTGACGCTGACGGGCAAAAAGTCCGCGATTACGGAGCCGCCCGGCCGCATGACCGATTTTGCGCGGTTGACACTGTTTTCGTCCGCGGTAAGCCCGCTTAACACCTTCTGCGTCCCGTCCGCCATGGTAAGCGTGATTTTATCCACTCTTTCAAGAGCATAGTCGTAAGTGTAGCTGGAATAAATCATTACGGCGCGAATCTGTTCGGGCTGCGGGAATTCAATAGTAATGACGCTGTCGGAAACGGCCTCGAACTCCAGGTCCTTATCGAAAGGCTGGTACGCGAATCGGTAATCGGACAAAAATCTCAGCGTTCCCGCGGTGGCGTTCGTCGCGCTGATACTCACCTTTGAAGTAATATTTCCGTATCCGGAAGCAACCTCGGGAAGCGGCTGAAGCGAATAAGTCGGACCGTTACCCTGCAGTATATCGAAATCGTAATACGGACTGCTTACGAACTGTACTCTGTCGACGGCAATGGCTCTGCCCATGAAACTGTCGTTTTCGTTGTTGTTCAACGGATTGTAAAAGGCGTGATAGACGGCAAAAATTTCGTCGCCCGCCTTAACGAAGCTGTGATGTCCCGAACCGGACATGAAATCGTATGCGCTGCTTTCAAAGCCTATGCCGATGACGGGATTGGCGTTTGAACGCGTAAGTTTGGTGAAGGGACCCAAAGGAGTGTCGCCCACAGCCTGCATTATGGAATATCTCCTGCTGCCGTATCCGAACGGCGAATATGTAAGATAAAATTTGTTTTTGTGTTCTATGACGAAAGTGCCCTCGTTGATGTTACCGTCGAACGAGCCGCCCGCGTCGTCGGGTACTTTGACGCCCGTCCAGTCTTTTTCCAGAATACTGCCCGTTTTTCCCGTATAAAGATGATAGTTGGGGGAAGCCAGTTTGGTCATAGTACTCCAGTCGGGCGTAACCATGTCTTTCATATTAAGCGCCCAGATGTGATTTCCCGAAACGGCGGAGCTTGTATGCTGCGAAAAATATATGTAAAAATCACCGCTTTCGGTAAAGAACGGACTTACGTCGATGGACGGCCATATACCCATACCCGTAACCGAATCGACGAATCGGGACCCCTGCGAGGCAAGCTGATCCGCGAAATGTTTGCCGAAGTTAATGGGCGGAGTGGACTCGTTAAGCAAGTCGCCGTTAAGGTTTGTCGTTGCGCCCGCGCCGTAATATCTTTCAGCCGTAACCATTCTGTACGGGCCCACGGGCGTATCGGATATACCTATGCCGAGATATAATCTGTCATATGTGTTTGCGTCCGAAGCGATGTATGCGGTACTTGAGGTGCCGCGCTTGGATCTTGCCGAGAAGAATATGAAATACTTGCCGCTTTCGGGATCGCGTATGAGTTCCGGCGCCCAATAGTAGCCGTCCGACCAGGCTGAAGAAGTGATTTCAAGCGCATTGCCGTCACCGGCCCCGCCGCAACGTTCCCACGCGGACAAATCGCGCGAGCGGTAAAGCGGATATGCGGAAGATCCTCCCCCGCCGGTCACCGCCATATAAAACCAGCCGCCGTAGACGGGATCTTCCTCCGTAGATACGTACATGACTCCGGGGTCCGCGCCGTCTATTTCCAGATCGTTGCGGTAAAACAGCGACGTATCGTAGCTTGTGCCGGCGCCCAGACCGTTTGTCACCGTGCCCATAAAGTCGGTTGCGGAGGTTTCGTCCGCAATAAAATGAATTTCGATTTCGTTAAGCTTGAAGTTTTTATCCGCGCGGAAAGAGAAAACGTAATCGCCGCCGTTTTCCTCCGTAGCAGTAAGAGGGTTGCCGTTAAGCGTCACGTAATCCAGTACATATCCGTCAAGCGGACGTGCCAGAACCATAAGGTCCTTAAGGGTGCTTATTCTGTCCGAATCGAATCCTTCAAGCTGAACCGTGCCGAAAGCGTTGCGAGTAACGGAAACGTCGGTGAACAGCATGCTTTCGATATAGGCGTAATCGGCGTAAATATCGACAGCGGAAAATTCCGCGCCGAAATCCGCAGAATCCGATTTTGCAGCAAGACCGTATACGCAGTTTCCGTCCAGTCCGTCCACGCGCACGTCGTAGCGGTTTTCCGCGCCGCCCTCGCTTTCGGTATAATAAACGCAGATATAATTTTCGTATTTTATGATTTTAAAGCCGTTGTCGTAATTTAATCCGATTCCGTCAATCTTTTCAATCAATGCGCCGTTTGCGTAAACATATACCCCGTCGGAGCCATAGATTACCGTGGCGGTAATCTTTCCGTTGGAGGCCGTGAATCCCGCGCCGCCCGCGCTTAAGGACGAGATATCGATTTTACCCTCCGCAACGGCGTAAGGACTGACAAAATTCTTTTTGAAAACGCTTTCTTCCCCAACCCCCGCGGCGAAAAGTTTTTCCTCTCCGTCGAAAGTTCCGCTGAACTTAACGCCGTCGAAGTCGAATGAAGGACGCATGATAACGATGTCTTTTTCAACGTCGTCGTAGTTAAGCACCGCACGCAACGAGCAATCGTAATAGCCTTGCGCGTTTACTTTCACTTCGTAAATTCCTTTGGGAAGATCAACCGAATAACCCCCGTACGCATCGGTGGTTACGACGGCGGCAGTTTCGCCCGTTTGTTCGTCGGAAATTTCTATCGTAAGATCCGAAACGGGTAAATTTTCGCCGTAAGTGAAAACGCTGCCCGACAAATTTATAGCCGATTTTTCGGGTCTGAAAGTGACGGACACCGAAATATCCTCAGTTACCGTAACGTCTGTAAAACCCGTAAGATCGATAAAAATCGTATTATCGCCGTAAGAAAGGCTGTATGGCACGTATCCCGGCTGCGGAGTATAATAAATTCTTACATTCTTGCCGTAGTCTACGTATTCGGACTCCGCGTACGCCGTGCCGTTTTCCGCGGCCAAAACGGTGACCTTGTGCTTTTCTAAAGAGAACACGCACTCTATTTCAACATCGTAATGTATGTCGCTTAACGAAAGCACGCCGCCGTTTAATTCATCTATACGCTCCTGTCCGTTGATAAGTAAAGAAGTCAGTTCGTAATGAAGGGCCGCCTGGACCGAAATATCCAGACTGTCCCCGGGAATCACCGATTCCGACGAAGGCGTAACTTCCCCTTCTCCCGTAACGCTGACGGATACGTTGTATGCCGAAACCGCGGTAAAGGAAACAGATATTAAAATATCGCCGTTTACGGTAAGCGTATATTCGCCGCCCAAAGAAATCCCGCTTACGTCCAGATTCTGAAAATCGCTGCCGTCGGGCTTGCTGACTTTTACCGAACCCACGCGGTAATCCGTATCGGGCTTCAGGGTGAGGACGATGTTTCCGCCGCTTTCCACGCGGTTTTTATCCACCGTGACGCTGCCGTTGGTTTTGCCGGTCCTGTCGGGTATTACCACGGTGTCCACGGAATAAACCTCCGCTTCGGGCGTCTGCTCGTCTATGACGAACACTGCCGACAGTGAAATGTCGGAGCTGATGTTATGTATGGTAAATGTGTTGTCAGTAATAAGCGAAGAGCTTAACTCGTGTACGCCCGAGGAATCGGTATAAATCGCCTTTTCGGTTTTATAGCCGCTTTCGGGGATAAGCCTTACAGTAAGCGAATCCCCTTTCGTAAGCGTATATTTGCCGCCTATGTCGATATTGCCGCCCGAGGTCTCCTCTATCGTGACGTAACATGTCCCGGTATCGGTCGGCTCGTTTTCTTTGGGCGGACTGCACGCGAAACACGCCAAAACAGCAAGGCACAATAATGCCGTCGTAACAAAAAATAACTTCCTCTTCATACTCCCGTTCCTGATAAATAAGTTTAATGCGGTTCTTATTATAAAGTCTTATATTAGTATACCATAAATTCGTTTTTTGTCAACGAACGGCAAGAAACAAATTCTTATCACGCAATGATTCTGACGCGATTTATGCGCATATATACATATAAAACCGTAAACGAAATTTGCGTAGAAATTCTGCCCCGATCCCGGCAGATATACTGATAATATACGCGGCGCAAGGTTTTAACCGTTATAAGCAGATTAGATAAAATCAGTATCTCAATAAATATTACGCGGCGGAATCTTCGATATGCAAGCGTAAAAAAACGCCCCCGGCCCGCCTTCGGGCAAAGAGCGTTTCAATTTATTCAGATTTCTATTTTATAGCCGTCGTAAGCAAGTATGAAGCCTTCCTTTTCGGCAAGGGGTTTGAAGTCGCCGTAACCTACCTCAGGGCCGTTGTGCGAAAAATGAGTGACTATATCCACCGTATCGTCCTTATATACTCCCGCGGCTTTAAGTTTATCGCGCATCATGATTACGCTGGGAAGTCCCATGTGCGAAGCGTTTTCGCCCCAGTCATGATAGGTGTCCATCATTCCCATGGTGCAGTCGTAGCTTACAAGGTCGAATTTTATGCCGCTTTTTGCCAGCCAATCGACGACGGGCTGTTTAAGGACGCCGCTGTCGTTGAGATAAAAAATAGTCTTACCGTTTTTGGAAATCACGTAGACAAACGGACTGACCGTACCGTGCGTCGCCGGCAGAGGAATAACCTTGAAATTTCCGATTTTATATTTTTCGTAAGGCTTCATGACCGACAAAACGACTCGTCCCTGGTCCAAAAGGTATTGTCCGTTTCCTGCCATGTAGTCGTAATACTTTTCCACAATGTTGGAAGAGCCGTGTAAAGTAATGGCAGGATATTCCATGTCGTAACAAAATCCTTTCTGACGGTTGTGAAGTTCTTGCGGATAATAATGGTCCTCGTGGGTATGCGTGATAAGAACGTCGCCGAGCTGTGACAAATTATATCCCGCCTTAAGCGAATTTTGGTAAGTATCGGCGCCGAAGTCCACCAAAAGCTCGTCGTCGATCATCACCTGAGAACGGCCGCGGACATATCTGCCGCCTTTCTCGCGCGCCTCCTGACACACCTTGCAATTACAGAACGCGCTGGGAATACCTTCCGCCGCTCCCGTACCCCAATAATGCAATTTCATTTTCCATACCTCCAAAACTTTATTTGCACAGGCATCGCCCAGTAAACGAAGCGTCACCCGTTATAACAGTTAATTTCAATATTTTACCGAGACGAGATAAAGTCCTTCTGCCGGCATTACTTCTCTTACGGCGTGTTTGTTTTTAAGGGCAATCAGCTTTTCCACGCCCTCGCCGTCGATTTTGCCCTGCCCCGCGCGCACAAGCACCCCCGCCATAAGCCTGACCATATTGTAAAGAAACCCGTTTGCCGTGACGAAGATTTTTACAAGGCCGCTGTGTCGGACTACGCGCACGTCTTTGACGTTTCTGACCGCGCTTACGGTGTCGGAGCCGGTGCTCATGAAAGAAGTGAAATCGTGCTCGCCTTTAAACGCGAAGGAAGCGGAGCGCATAGCCTTTACGTCCAGTCGTTCGCTTACTCTGACGGCGCGGTTAAGAAAGATCGCGCGGTCGAATTTGCTTTCGTAAATGCAGTAGCAATACGTCTTTTCGTGCGCCGAAAACCGCGCGTGAAAGTCGCTTGCGGCTTTTTCCGCCTTTAAAATCCTGATATCGGGCGGAAGAAAGTGATTAAGCCCCGTCATAAAATTCTTTACGGGAATATCGGCGTTCGTGTCGAAATGCGCCACCTGACCCAAAGCGTGCACGCCCGCGTCCGTGCGCCCGCTTGCTACGACGGCGGCGCGCTCTCCCGTAAGCGAAAAAAGCGCGTCCTCCACTCTTTTCTGAATCGTGTCGCGGTCGGGCTGACGTTGCCAGCCGCTGTAAGCCGTGCCGATATAATCCAGCGTTAACTTTATCCTGCGCATTCCGGTTTCACCCCTCAGATTATCCAGGGAATAGCCGACAAATCGATAAGCGCGGGAAAGAAGTTATACCTTAACCAAAGCACCGCGAAAAAGAATACGCACATCACGAAAAGCGCGGCGAAATCACGGAAATGAACCTTGAGTTTTTTCATTCTGGTCCTGCCCTTTGCCCCGCGGTAGCATCTTGAATCCATGGCGTCGGCAAGGTCGTCGGCGCGGCGGAACGAGGAAACGAAAAGCGGGATAAGCACGGGAATCATCGCCTTTGCGCGCTTAAAGATATTGCCGCTTTCGAAATCCGCGCAACGCGCTTTCTGGGCGGACTGAATTTTGTCCGTTTCCTCCACCAGCGTGGGTATAAGACGAAGGGCGATGCTCATTATGATTGCAAGTTCGTGCACGGGAAATTTAATGTAACTCAAGGGTTTTAAAAGGCTTTCAAGCCCGTCGGTAAGTTCCACGGGCGTAGTGGTGAAAGTAAGCATCGTGGGACCAAGCACCAGAAACACAAGCCTTAACGCCATGCGTCCCGCGTTGAGAAGCCCTTCCTTGTAAATCTTCAGTATGCCCGCGCTCCAGATAAGGTCTTCCGCCGTGCCGTTATAAAAAAGCACGGACATGACCACGGTGAAAATGACCAGAATAATAATGACCTTAAGGCTTTTAAGCACTTTTAAAAGCGGGACGTGTGACAAAGCTATGGTAAGCGCAAGAAAGATAAGCACGATCCCGAAGCCTATGAAAGTCTTGATGAAAAATATCATCACGATATACAAAACCATAATGATAAGCTTCATCCTGGGATCCATCCTGTGCAGTACGGATTTTACGGGATAATATTGTCCTAAAGTTATTTCTCTCATTGCGCTTTTCTCCCGAAATACTCCGCGCGTACGGCCTCTATGAGTTCTTCTTCGTTTATTATCGACGGATCGACGTTGAATCCGCGCTCGTTAAGGCCTGCGGCAAGCGCCGTAACCGCCGGCACGTCGATTTTTAGCGACTTAAGCAACTCGCGGGAGCGGAAAAGTTCGCGCGGCTCGTACACTCCGTAAAGCTTGCCCTGCGACAGAACGGCGATACGGTTACAGTATTCCGCCACTTCGTCCATGTTGTGCGAAATCATGATTACGCTTTTGCACGTTGCGGCAATGTTTTTCACCAGTTGCATGATCTCGGTTTTGCCCCTTGGGTCCAGTCCCGCGGTAGGCTCGTCCAACACGAGATATTCGGGCTTCATGGCTATTACGCCCGCAAGCGCGACCCTGCGCATCTGTCCGCCGCTCAGTTCAAAAGGCGAACGGTCCTTGATGGACGAAAAGTCAAGTCCCACCAGGCCTATGGCCTCTTCCACGCGCTTTGCAATTTCCTCTTCGGGAAGTTTTATGTTCTCCGGTCCGAACGCGACGTCCTTATACACCGTTTCGGCAAACAGCTGATACTCGGGGTACTGAAAGACCATGCCCACTTTGCTTCTCAGCTTTTTGAAGTCGATTTTCTTGGGCCTCAGATCCATGTCGTCCACGAAAATAACGCCCGACTGAATTCGCGTCAAAGCGTTGAGATGGCTTATAAGCGTGGATTTGCCGCTGCCCGTGTGTCCGATTACGCCCAAAAAGTCCCCTTCGCGTATTTCAAGGCTTATGTCATTTAACGCGGCCGTGGCAAATGAGGTTTTCTGATTGTAAACGTAATTAAGATGTTCGATTTTTATCGGCATAGTTCTTCAATCAATTGTCGGTCGGTGATAATGTCGTCGGACAGCGGAACACCCGCTTTTTTAAGCGCGTGCGCAACGCGTACGGCAAGCGGAACGTTAAGTCCGATGGACTTAAGCTCCTCCTCCCTGAGTAATATTTCCTTACCGCCCTGCATGTATATTTTACCGTCGTTCATGACGACAATACGGTCGGCAAGCAGCGTTTCCTCCATAAAATGAGTGATCATTACAACCGCCATCTTTTCGTCGCGGTTAAGCTTTTCGATTGTCTTAAGCACTTCGGCCCTGCCTTCGGGGTCCAGCATGGAAGTGGACTCGTCCAGCACGATGACGCGGGGTTTGACGGCAAGCACGCCCGCGATTGCGACGCGCTGCTTCTGTCCGCCGCTCAGCCTGAAAGGAGTCCCTTCGCGGTACTCGTACATTCCCACGCTTTTAAGCGCCCAATCCACGCGTTTGCGGATTTCCTCGGAAGGAAGCCCGATGTTTTCCGGGCCGAAAGCTACGTCGTCCTCGATAATGGTTGCGACCATCTGGTTGTCGGGGTTCTGAAAGACCACGCCCACCGTTTTTCTTACGTCGAAAAGTTCCTTGTAATTCTTTGTATCGTGTCCGTCAACGGTAACGGTGCCGGAGTCGGGCTCCAGAAGTCCGTTCATCAGTTTTGCGATAGTGGATTTGCCGGAGCCGTTGTGCCCGACGATCGCGACGAATTCTCCCTCCTCCACGGAAAGGCTTACGCCGTTCACGGCGCGCTGCTCGGACTCGTCGCCGCGGTTATAGGTATAATATACGTCGCGAAATTCAACAATGCTCATGCCTAATATTATAGCGGTGCGGACGAAATTTCGCAAGTCAATTAGCGCGCATAAGGGCGGATTTTTAATAATATTTTAAAAATAATATAATATACTCAAGCAAAAAACAATTGCTTAATGAGTAAATATATGTTAAAATGTTAGAAAGATTCATTCATAAATAAAAAACGCTTTCATTACAGTTAAGCTTTACAGCGGTGAGGTATTATGCATAAAATCATTGCGATAGCCAATCAGAAAGGCGGCGTGGGTAAAACCACTACCTGCGTCAATCTTGCCAGTTATCTGGCACTTATGGGCAAAAAAGTTCTTGCGGTGGACATCGACCCTCAGGGCAACTGCAGCAGCGGCTTCGGGGTGGACAAAACCAAAGTAAAATATTCAACATACAGCGTTCTTTCGGGAGAAACGGACGCCAAAAACGCGATTATTCCCACACTGGTCAAAAATCTGGACATCATGCCTTCCAACATCGACCTTGCGGGCGCGGAGGTGGAACTTGTGGGCGTCGAGGATCGCGAAAAAGTACTGAAAAAAGTGCTTTCGCCGCTCAGGAACAGTTACGATTACATACTGATAGACTGCCCGCCGTCGCTTGCGTTGCTTACGGTAAACGCGCTGACCGCGGCAAACTCCATACTGATCCCCATTCAGGGCGAATATTACGCGCTGGAAGGATTAAGCCAGCTGATGAACACCATTCGTCTTGCAAAGAAGATTCTTAATCCTCAGCTTGAAGTCGAAGGCGTCGTGCTTACCATGTACGACAGCCGCTCAAGATTAGTGCAGAACGTGACGGAGGAAATTTACAAATTCTTCGGCAAAAAAGTATTCGACGCAAAAATTCCCAGGAACATCCGTCTGGGCGAAGCGCCCTCCTACGGCCTTCCCGTCATGTTGTTTGAACCTAAGTGCGTGGGCTCGCTTGCGTACAAGGCTTTGGCGGAGGAATTCTTAACGCGCAACAACGATACGTTCAAAAAAATCACGGATCTCAAAATACTGAAATACAAGGCTCAGTAACGGCTGCTTTTTTAATGGCCGTATTTTTCCATGGAATCTGCGTCATCCGACAATAAAAAAATATTTTTAAAAAAGCCTAAGCTGCTTTACATAGGTTCTTATAAACCGAAAGCGGGCTGGATGAATTCCGTTCACTCGCATGATTTTTGCGAAATCATGTTCCTGAAAGAAGGCAGCGGCCGCTTTAAAGCGGAAGAAAAAGAATACCCGGTCACCAAAGGCGACCTGATCGTGTGCAACCGTGGGGTTAATCACTGCGAATACATCGACGATACGGAGCCGCGTCAGACGGTTTTTCTGGGCGTTTCCCGCATAAAAATAAACGGTTATCCCGAGGACTGCCTTTTAAAGGATTCTTTCGTGAAAATCGCGGCCACCGGGGTTTTTTACGACCAGCTGTGCCAGTATTTTGAGCAGCTTTTACTTGAAAAAGAAGTAAAGTCCCCCTACTTCGGCATAATCAGCGAAAGTCTGTTGCTTATCATCGTTACTTACGTTTTAAGGCTTACGTCCGACGGCGCGGATAAATATTTCGAAAGCAAGAAGACTTACGTCGAAGTAAAGGAATTTCTGGACAATAACTTTACCACCATCGACACCATAGACAACGTTTGCAGAAGTCTGTACATAAATAAGTTTTATCTTACGCATTTATTCAAGGATACTTTGGGGATTCCCCCGCTTAAATATCTCATACAAAAGCGCGTATCGCTTGCGAAAAAACTGCTTGTGACCACCGATAAACCCATTAACGACATCGCCAAAGCCTGCGGTTATCTGGACATCGCTTACTTTTGCAGGGTTTTCAAAAAAGTGGAAAACATGACTCCTTTGGACTATCGCAAAAAAATGTCCGTTTCCGCACGATACGACAAGGACGAAAAATAATCATAAAAAGCATATAACAAGGAAGAACTTTCTGACGGAATCGGGACGCGGCCGTAAAGTGAGCCGTACTCACAGTTCCCGCTTAAAAAAATGACGACAGCCGTAAAGCTCTTTATCGTAATAAACCGGCTGTGATCGTATATTAGACAAAAACAGCAACGCGGAATGCGTTTTACCGTCGGCCTTCTATAGGCAAAATAAAGGAGAATTAAAGTGAGTAAAACCAAAATAATGAGCAAGAAAAAAATCATTATTTTTTCCATACTTTTATGTCTTGCCATAATAGCCACGTTTTATTTCCTGGGTTGTCACAAAAACGATTTTACCGACGAAATAAACCTTAACGGATTGAACGAACAGCAAAGCACCGTCAAGCAAAAGCCCGGCGACGGCTCTACCCCTTCCGACCACAGTCCCGCCGATAACTTTGCTTACGCGCTGTACGACCTTATGGAAGCGGGCAGCTTTGTAGGCGAATCCAGCGGTCAGACCGTTTCTTTGGGTGTAGAACAAAACGTAAAAGCGATAAGATACGTAAACGGCGACGAGGTTTTTAAACGCTCGCTTTCCCACTCCGCTTTCAAATCCGTGGGTGTGGAAATGTTTGTCAGCGGCAAAAATTACATACTTCGCGACGCCACTTCCCTTAAATCGGTGGACGAAGTTACCTGGGGCGCCGATCCGTACAGGGTCAGCGAGGAAACTTTCAATTCCAAGTTCGGCGGCGTGCCCAACGGAATAACGGCGTACGTGTTGAACGAAAATTCCATTGTCTCCGCGGAGTTTCTGGGCGAAGAAAACGGAATTTACGCATACCGTTACGTACTGGACAACGCGCTTGCAACCACCAAAATCCGCCTGGAAATGCGTACCATGGCGGGGACAAAGACCTTACCCAACTTTGAAGAAGTTGCGCTTACCGTTTACATGGACGCCAACTGGCGCATACAGAAAACCGAAACCGCCTGCGTGTACAAAGTGGATATGCTGGGCGGCGTAACCTGCAAAGAATCTCTGACAGAAGTTTTTTCCGCGATTGGCGAAGGAAAGGAAATCCCCGACGCGGATATTTTCCGTCCCTATCTCGACGCGGAAATCACCGAAGACGACGGCGAATTCACGCCCGACGCCATGTATTACCTCACCAACGGCTTCAACGAGTATATGACGGGAAAGCCGCTGAACCTTTCGCTTGAGATAAAGGGCGCGATAAATGCCGTGGGGTCGGCAAGCGTGGACATCGACGCAAACGACCTTGCCAACATCCGCGCGCGCGTTTTTCTCGACGAACTCAGTTTCGGCGATATAACCCTTAAAGACCTTTTCGTGGGCTATGCCTCGGGCGAAGTATATGCCGCTCTCGGTGATTTTAAATTCAAAACGACGGTTAACGAGCTTATTGCGTTTATCGACAAACTTATGCCTCTCATCTCGTCCGAGCCCGTTAGCGTAGGCGATATGCTGTCCTTTAATCCCGACTCTTTGCTTACGAACGCAACTCTTAAGCGCGAAAACGGGTCCGCCGTCGTCACTCTTCCCCTTGAACTGGGCAAACTCGACGCCGATATCGAAATCGGATTTTCAGACGGAGATACGGTCGCCTTTACCGGTATTTACGCTTGCGTCAACGGCCTTGAAGTGTCTGTAAATCCCGTTGATGAGGTTACTGTGCCCGAAACGGGCGACGACTACCTCAGTATAGCGCCGCTACTTAAGCTTATCGACGACGATTACAACCTGGCCTTTAAAGCGCGTTTGGGCAAATCCGACGTACAATTAAAATTCAATCTTGAAACCATGGCCCTTGACGCCGCTTACGGCGACCTGCTTGTAAAATTCGAAAACGACGTATTATATCTGAATTACGGCGACCTTAAAGCGAAGGCCGACTTAAACGACTTACCCGCGCTTATAGAAAAATTCAAGCCGCTTTTCGTAAACCCGGACGGCACGTATAAACCGGAATTCCTTTCGGATATTTCAAGCTCGCTTAGCGACCTTGACGCCAAGGCGCTTATAAAGCAGCTTACAGACAATCTTGATGTCGTTAAAACCGACGAAGGGGTCAGAATCTCCACCGCCGTTATGGGCGCAAACGTAGGAATTAACCTTTACGCGGGCGAAAGCGGTTATTCCTTGACCTCCGTATCGCTCTCTTACGGGGATTTGTCGATTGAAGCCGAACCCGCCGAATCGGATGAAATTCCCGAAATATCCCAAAACGATCTTGCGGAATATAAAAATATCCTCTCTCTTGCAGACATTATAGACGAAAATTACCAAATAAATCTTTCTGCCGCTTTGACCGCGGGTGACCTTTCTTTGAACGCGGACCTGTGCATTGACTTAACCACTCTTACCATTACCGCTAAAACTCAGCTTTATAATAACGACCTTTACGTCAAATTTTCCGACGGCACCGTGTATGCTTCCTTCAAGGGCCTTAACGTTTATGCCGACGTGGACGACATTCAGTCCCTTCTCGACCGTCTTGCTCCGCTTATCGGTGAAAGCTTCTCCTTGGACGGACTTACTGACCTTAACATCGACATTGCTTCCGTACTCTCCTCGCTTTCCTTTACCGAATCCGGCAGCGGTCTTATCGCTTCTGTGTCGCTTAGCGGAATAAACGTTTCCGTTGACTTTACCGCTGAAGCAGACAATCTTAAATTGAGTCGGATTTCCGTTTCCTCCAACGATTTCTCTTTGACCGCCGCGCCTTCAGCCAAAGCGGATTATTCCGTCATTGACAACGCAGATAAATTCTACAACATCCTCTCTCTTGCGGACATTATAGACGAAAATTACCAAATCAATCTTTCTGCATCGTTGTCGGGAACCGAAATTGCGATTACCTTAAATCTTGACAGCATGCGCCTTAACGCCTCCGTCGCGGGCGCGGCGATAACTTTTGACATCAACAAGAATACGCTTTACGCCGCTTACGGCGGGGCAAGAGTAAAGCTCAATCTTGCCGACACAAAGCAAATTCTGGAAAAATTCGGGCCCGTCATCGATAAATTCGATAAAGATGGCAAAATAAGCGGATTGTTAAACGGTTTATTAGGCGACAGCGCGAAAAGCTTAAACGTAAGCGATATACTTTCCTCCTTAACCGTATCGGAAGGCGACGGAACATTAAGCTTGTCGCTGAATGTTGCAGGCGTCGATATAGTTGCGATTTTCGCAACAGACGGAGGCGGACTCTCGTTCTCATCGGCTACGATTAACGCGTCGGGTACAAGTATAAGCGCGCACCTTACCCAAAACATAACGCCGGATCTCGACACGTCGCTTTATTACATGGACCTTAAAGAGTTTACACGGGTTTTCGGAGACGCTTTGAATAAGCTTGTCACTTCCGAAAATCTCGTCTTCCGCATAAGCGGCACCGTCAGCACGGAAAGCGCGGTTTATACGATAACAAACGGAGAATTGGTTGTAGGCGGCATAGGCTCTGCCTGCAAAATAAACGCCGACTTTACTTTCGTCAAAAAGACCTCTGACGCAAGCGGAAACGTAACTGAAAAGACCAATACTTTGCGCTTTGTCTACGACTTAGACGCACAAGAGGGCTACTTTAACTTTAACGGTATAGAAGGCACCTTCTCCACTGTTGACTATAACGAAACGCTGGAAATTCTGAAACAGATATACCACAACATTCCCGAACTTCAGGAGCTTATTTCGGGCATAATACCCTTGTCTGAAGACGGTAAATTCAGTATGCCGGAGTTTGATTTCACTAAAATAATCAGCTCTCTTTCGCTATCAGACAGCGGAGTGCTTAATGTGGACGTAAACGCTAAGTCAGTGATAGATGTCCTGCCCGAATCGATAAAATTATCGCTTTCGCTCTCCGATGACGGTGCGCTTAACCTTGATCTTGATGAACTTGTATTGGGCGGCACCTCGGTAAAGCTTTCGGTAAACGCTGCGCCTTATGCCAATGCGGACGCGGAAGGCAAATTCGATTACACCCCCGGCGAAAACGCAAGCGACTTTTCTTCCGTCAACACCTTGCTTAAAACGCTTGCGACGACATCCGCATACAGACATTATGAACTTAACGGTAACCTTAACCTTGATTTAATGGGCTTTATCAACGTTAACGATAAAGTCAAACTGAACATTAAAATTGACATTGTAGACGGAGTTACTTACGTTGTTGCCACCCTTACGCGCGAATATGTGTTTGCCGCAAACTTGGCCGGTATGTATCCCTGGAGCGATTACAGCGGTACATCCACGCTTTACTACGACGGCGAAACCAAAATGATTTATATTGCAACCGATCATATAAAATCCAAAAGTATCTTGGGCGTCAATTACAAAAACGGCGAAGAGCAGATTTACGAAAAATATACCGAAGAAGAATTTTCCGCAGACACACTGAATATTCTTCTCGGAATGCTGCGCTTAAGCTCCAAGTATCGGGACATGATAGGAAACGCAAACACCAATACTTCCGCCATAAATATCGAAGATATATTTACCAAATATTCCTACAACGGCACCGATATGTTCACGCTGAATCTTAACCTCGGCACCCTCACCGACAACTCCCTCAACGACCTTACGGTAAACTTACATCACGACTCCGACTACAACCTGAGCTCCTTAGACGTAAGCACCTCGGTGGGCGCGCTTGGAATTGACAAGATGCTGGGCATAAACTTCAGCGCAACGCACGTCGCGCCTTATAACCACGATAACGGCGTTAAGGAACAGGTTAAACTGCAACCCACCCTGACCGACGGAAACGGCAATCCTCTTTACGGCGATTAACGACGTTCTCTATTTCCTTGAAATCTTGCATTACGCTTTGTCTTTTATTCCGATAATAAAACCGACGGAATAGTAAATCTCTTTAAGCATTACCGGCACTTGAACATATAAAAAAGCTTCCGCACCAATACGGAGGCTTTTGTTTTGTCAGAAACGTTATATCCGGCTTCCTTGAAGGGCTGTATCTTTTTCATCAACTTATTATAATTATCTTTAATCATGGGATAAACTATATTCGTGCCTTTTTTCTCTTCTTCCGCCTCTTCGGGAGTAACCGGTATATATCAGTTTGCCATTTTGCTTTCCTGCTAAAAAAAGCACTACCATTATATAACGCTTTTTAAATGCTGTCAATGGTAGCGCTTAAGTATAATTTTGACACTGCCATTATAGCATATAAAAAATAACTAAATAAGCGCTTAAAACGGCTGATAAAGCGCGGAAACGAACGCATTAAAAAAGACGCCTATCCTTTAAGATATAGCGTCTTTTAATTTGATTCCGGTTTCGGCCTCAGTTAAAAGCAACCGACTGTTACACCAATTCGATTACAGCGAGTTCCGCACTGTCGCCGCGGCGGGCGCCTAATTTAATGACGCGGGTGTAACCGCCCTTTTGTCCCTTCTCCTTACCGCGCTGAGCGTATTTGGGAGCATACTCGTTGAAAATCTTTTCGATGAGGGGATGACGGATGTTCTCGGTCCTGGCGATAAAGTTAGCCTTGGACTCCTTTTCCTTTCTCTGCTCCTGAAGATCGTTGACTTTAGCCATGATTTTGCGGCGAGCGGCAAGTTTCTTTGCTCCGTCGTTGACAAGCTCCACCTTAATATCCTGACCCTTATCGTTTTTACGGGTTTCGATTTTCTTAACGGTATCGGTATAAGTGTTGATTGCAATGGTGAGGAGCTTTTCGGCGAGTTTGGAAACTTCCTTAGCTCTGGCATAGGTAGTCTCGATCTTACCGTTCCATAAAAGCTCCGATACCTGATTTCTCAGCAGAGCCTCTCTCTGGTCGGTCGGTCTGCCTAATTTTCTTTGTAATGCCATAATGTCCTCCTAATCTTCGTTGCTTTTCAAGTCCAGACCGTAGCTTTTAAGCTTGGCGATGACTTCGTCAAGCGATTTTCTGCCCAGGTTTCTGACTTTAAGCATATCGTCTTCGCTCTTTTTTGTTAAATCTTCGACGGTATGGATTCCCGCACGCTTAAGACAATTGTAGCTGCGGACGGAAAGATCCATTTCCTCGATACTCATTTCCAAAATTTTGGTATGTTTGTCGCCCTCGTTGCTGACAAGAATGGTGGTGCCGCTGAAAGTATCGCTGAGGTCGACGAAAAGCCTGATATGTTCGCAAATGGCTTTTGCCGCAAGGCTGACAACCTCTTTCGCGGACAGCGAGCCGTCGGTCTTAACCTCAAGAATAAGCTTATCGTAGTCGATGCTTTGTCCCACACGAGTAGACTCAACGCTGTAGCTGGCCGCCTTTACCGGCGTAAAGATCGAATCGATAGGTATATAACCTATGGGCTTGGACGAATCCTTATTGTTTGCGGCAACGACGTAACCTCTTCCGCATGCGACGGTCATCTCCATATTGAGTACACCGCCTTCGTCAAGCGTGCATATATACATATCGGGATTAAGGATAGTGATTTCGGGGTCACGCTCGATATCTGCGGCGGTGACGATGCCCGGAGTCTTTCTCTCGATCTTGAGCGTCTTTTTAAGCGATTTGTCGGAATACTCGGCCTTGAGGTTGAGCCCCTTAAGGTTAAGTATAATTTCAGCTACGTCCTCTTTTACGCCCGGTATTGTGGAGAATTCGTGAGAGATGCCCTCGATATTGATGCCGACCACAGCCGTACCGGGAAGGGCCGATAAAAGAACTCTTCTTAATGCGTTTCCGAGCGTTATTCCGTATCCGCGCTCGAGAGGCTCGACAATAAACTTGCCAGTTCTGTTATCCGCGCTTTCCTCCAGTGTGATTCTTGGCGTTTCGATTTCCATCATATTTTATATAATCTCCTTGACTTTTTTACCTGAAGGCAAACTTAATTACTTCGAATACAACTCGATGATAAGCTGCTCGTTGATGTTAAGGTCGATGTCCTCGCGCTTGGGGTTGTCGATGATTTTGCCGGTAAGCGCCTCGGTATCGAATTCCACCCACTTGGGCATAACGATCTTAGCGCCGCGAAGCTCCTTAAACAAAGCGTTATCTTTCTTGTTCTCCTTCACGGCGATGACGTCGCCGGGTTTAACCTGAAAACTGGGTATATCGACGCACTTGCCGTTTACGGTGATGTGACCGTGATTGACTATCTGACGGCTTTCGGCGCGGCTGGAACCTATTCCCATACGATAAACGACGTTGTCAAGACGTTTTTCGATAAGGGCAAGCATGTTCTCGCCGGTGACGCCGCGCATGCGCTCGGCTTCCTCGTAATACTCGCGGAACTGTTTTTCAAGCAGTCCGTAAGCGCGTTTAACCTTTTGTTTTTCACGCAACTGAATATTGTACTCCGACGCCTTTTTCCTTACGACGCCGTGCATACCGGGGGCGACGGGACGCTTTTCCATAGCGCACTTCTTGGTGGTGCAACGCTCTCCCTTCAAAAACAGCTTTGCGCCTTCGCGTCTGCAAAGCTTGCAATCTGCGTTAGTATATTTAGCCATTTATGTTTATCTCCTTATACTCTTCTGCGCTTGGGCGGTCTGCAACCGTTGTGGGGAATGGGCGAAACGTCCGTAATGGCCGTGACGGCGATACCTACGGTTTCAAGCGCTCTTATCGTGGACTCGCGTCCCGAACCGGGGCCTTTGACAAAAACCTCTACGCTGCGGATACCGTGCTCCTTAGCGGCGACTGCAGCCTTCTCGCAAGCCTGCTGAGCGGCAAACGGCGTGCTTTTTCTGGAGCCTCTGAACCCGAGTGCGCCCGCGCTGCAAGCGGAAATGGCGTTACCCTGCTCGTCGGTGAAGGTAATAAGCGTATTGTTGAACGACGCGTGGATATGAACCTGTCCCTTGTCGATGTTTTTGGTTACTCTTTTTTTAGTAGTCTTTTTAACTGCCATTGTCCTATCTCCTACTTCTTCTTAGCGCGACCCACGGTGCGTTTGGGACCTTTGCGGGTGCGAGCGTTCTGTTTGGTGCTTTGACCGCGCACGGGCAGACCCTTACGATGTCTGACGCCGCGGTAGCAGCCGATTTCCATAAGACGCTTGATGCTGAGCGCGACTTCGCGGTGAAGATCGCCCTCAACGACAATGTTTTTCTCGATGTAGCTTCTCAGTGCGTTTTCCTGCTCTTCGGTAAGATCTTTAACGCGCACGTCGGGGCTGACACCGGTTTCCTTCAAAATCTTGTTTGCCAAAGGACGGCCAATGCCGTAAATATAAGTAAGCCCGATTTCAACGCGCTTCTCTCTCGGCAAATCGATACCAGCAATTCTTGCCACTTTTTTCTGACTCCTTGTAAGAAAATTAAAAAAATGAATATTTATAACGTACTGTGCCCTCTTACGCTATGGAATGTTAACGTAAGCGCCGTACGCATGAGTTTTCCGATTTTATATTTTTTCGGCCGCAAAACCGAAAAGCCGCTTAAGAAGCCGCTGCCGCTTAAACTCTTTTGTAAATTGCGGAAAGAACGGGGTAAACGGGCGCGGATCAAGCTTAATAAGCCCGATGGACAGCAGCCGGAATAAAATGCCTGAATAAAATAAACGCGCTGCTTTCGTCGCCCGGTCCGTAAAGCCCGACAGCCCGAACGGATTTTACCGTTTGGGCTAAAGGACTTATGACGTTATTAACCTTGTCTTTGCTTATGGTTTGCGTACTTGGAGCAAATGACCATAACCTTGCCGTGGCGTTTGATGACCTTGCATTTATCGCACATGGGCTTAACCGAAGATCTTACTTTCATGATAAACTCCTTTAATTTTTGTTTCTGTAGGTGATTCTGCCTTTAGTGATATCGTAAGGCGACATTTCCAGCTTAACGGTATCGCCCTCGAGAATCTTGATATAGTGCATTCTGATTTTGCCCGAAATCGTGCAGGTAACAATGTGTCCGTTGGACAGCTTTACCTTGAACATGGCATTGCGCAGGCACTCTACCACGGTTCCTTCGGCTTCGATATTATCGTCTTTCGGCATACATCCTCCAAAAATTATAATTTACACATTTTTCTGAGAGCGCTGTCGGTAAGGACAGTCGGAAGAGCAGCCTCCCTCACGATCTCCAGATGTTTGATGCGCTTTTGCTTCGGGTTGTCGAGTTTTCTGTATTTTCCGTCCGCGACAAGCACAAAACTGTCGTTAATCACGGAAATAACCGCATAAATCCTGTCGGTATCGTGTCCTTTCAGACTTTTTACTACACAACCTTCTTTCAAAAACTTTATCCTTACCTTTTGAACCGCAATTATTATTATAACATAACTCGTGCGGGTTTGTAAACTATTTTTATATGGTTAATATTTCGGGATCGCCGTTTGTGACCAAAACGGTGTTTTCGTAATGAGCGCTGGGTTTACCGTCGGAAGTCCTGCAGGTCCAGCCGTCGCCGCCGTCGATGAAAACCTTGTACGTCCCCATGTTTACCATGGGTTCCACCGCCAGAGTGTAGCCGTTTTTCAGCATGACGCCCATGCCTTCCGCCCCGAAATTGGGAATGTTGGGGTCCTCGTGAACGCGCTTTCCTATACCGTGCCCGGACATTGCCCTTACCACGGAGAAACCGTTTTTCTCGACATAAGCCTGAATGGCGTGAGACAAGTCGCCCAGTCTTCTTCCGGCGCGCGCGTGTTTGATTCCCTCGAAAAAGCTTTCGCGCGTGACGTCTATAAGCCTTTGTTTTTCGTCGGAAATTTTACCCACCGCAAACGTCCTTGCCGCGTCGCCGTTGAATCCGCCGTAAGCGGCGCCCACGTCGATGCTGACGATTTCGCCCTCTCTTAACTTGCGGTCGGAGGGAATGCCGTGAACCACGACGTCGTCTATGGAAATACAAGCGGATGCGGGAAAACCGTAAAGATGTTTGAAATTGGGTGTGCCTCCGCTTTTCCTGATGAAGTCTTCGATAATCGCGTCAAGTTCCTTTGTGGTAACGCCCGGTTGCACGTATTTTTCTATCATCTTAAGCGTATCGCCCGTAATCTTGCACGCAACGCGCATTTTTACAAGGTCGGCTTCGCTTTTTACGGTTATCATATTATTTGTTCAAAGCCTCCGAAATTTCAGCGAAAACGTCTTCTATTTTCTGCATGCCGTTGACGTTTATCAGCTTTTTCTGTTTGGCGTAATAGTCGATAAGCGGCTTGGTGGATTCGGTATAAACCTTAAGACGGTTGTTAACCGTTTCGGGCTTATCGTCGTCGCGGTGCATAAGCGTGCCGCCGCATTTATCGCAATCGCCGTCTTTTTTCGTGGAAATGTGATAACTTTCTCCGCACTTGGAGCAGACCCGTCTGCCCGTAAGACGGTCGGAAAGAGCGTCAAGATCCACGTCGATGTTGATTACCGTATCGATGTCGGTAATTTTATCAAGCGCCTCTGCCTGAGCGATAGTCCGGGGGAATCCGTCGAGAAGAAATCCGTTTTTCGCGTCGTCCTCACGAATTCTCAAGGCGACAATCTCCACCACCACTTCGTCGGGAACAAGCTGACCTTTGTCGATATAGGCTTTCGCCTTGATGCCGACGGGAGTCTGCTCTTTGATGTTCTTTCTTAAAATATCGCCCGTGGAAATGTGGGGAATTTTGTACTTTTCGGCAATTCTTACGGCCTGAGTGCCTTTACCGGCACCGGGAGCGCCCAATAAAATCAAATTCATATACGTTTCCTTTTTTCCGACCGAAGCCGCCTCTCTTCCCCCCGGCATAAGCCAAGGAAAAAAGACGCGGCCGATCGATATTTTTTTATTTCAAGAATCCTTTGTAATGTTTCATCATAAGCTGGCTTTGCAGCTGCTTGTCGAATTCAAGCGCGACGGACACGACGATCAGCATACCGGTTGCGCTGAGCGCGTTGACAAGCGACGCGTCGGAAAGCACAAGCGAGAATATGAGCGAGGGAACAATCGCGATGAACGCAAGATAAATTGCGCCGAAAAGCGTGATTCTCTTGGAAATTCTGACAAGGTACTCGTAAGTGGGTTTGCCCGGTCTTATTCCGGGGATAAATCCGCCGTACTGCTGAATGTTTCTTGCCACTTCTTCGGGATTAAACTGAATCTGAGCGTAGAAGTAACAGAAGAAAAGAATCAGAAGTCCGACAAGCACGCTGTAGATGGGAGTGCCGGTACCCAACCACTTCACCCACCACGCGTAGAACGCGCTTGTGGGCCAGAACATCTGAGCGATGAGCTGCGGGAAAGTGATTATCGCCGTTGCGAAAATGATGGGAAGCACGCCGCTGGCATTGACTCTGAGCGGAATATAGGTGCTTTGCCCGCCGTACTGTTTTCTGCCCTTTATCTGTTTGGCGTACTGTACGGGAATCTTACGTTCGGCAAGGTCTACGAACACGATGAGACCGAACACGAGAATAACCATAAGCACGAAACCGAGAAGCTCCCAGATAGCGGTATCCACGCCGCTGAAAGCGTCAGCGAATTTAGCGACGATAGCAAGACCCGCGCTGCTGAGAATACCTACGAAGATGAGAAGGGAAATACCGTTGCCCATGCCGTTTTCGGTAATAAGCTCGCCCAGCCAGAGAGTGAACATGGAGCCGGCAATAAGCATGACGGCGACAAAAATGCCCACCATCCAGGTCTTTGTAAGAAGACCCCTGAAGATGCCGGTTTCAAGACCGCTTTGGTTAGCCCAGCTTATAGTGATTGCAACTGACTGAGCAATTGCAAGCGCAAGCGTAACGAATCTTGTAATTTTGTTTAACTGTTTTCTGCCTTCCGCCCCCTGCTTGGAAAGTCTTTCCAGTTTGGGGATTGCTACGGTAAGAAGTTGGATGATAATAGAAGCGTTAATGTACGGGGAAATGCCTATTGCGAGAAACGCGCCGTTGGCAAGCGCACCGCCGGTAATGGAAGACAACAGATTGAGCAGTGAGTCGTCCTGACTGACCGTGTTGGAAACTGCCGCGCTGATGCCGGGTACGGGAAGCCAGCAACCGATGCGGTAGATAAAAAGCAACGCCAATGTAATGAGCAGCTTTTTTCTGACTTCCTTATTCTTGAAAGCATTTACCAATGTCTGAAACATTATAACACCTCTACTTTGCCACCGATCTTTTCGATTTTTTCAACCGCAGATTTGGAAAACTTTTTAGCCTGGACGGTAAGTTTCTTTGTAAGCTCGCCGTCGGAAAGCACTTTAAGACCGTAAGGCTCGATCTTGCTTAAAATGCCTTTTTCCAGAAGGACTTCCGCATTGACGACGGCGCCGTCCTCGAAAGACTCAAGCTGACCGAGATTGACGATGGAATAAACTTTTTTCCAGGCGTTGTCGAAGCCTGTTTTGGGCAGTCTGCGCGCAAGAGGCATCTGACCGCCTTCGAAACCGATACGGACTCCGCCGCCGCTTCTTGCCCACTGGCCCTTGCTTCCCTTGCCGCTGGTTTTGCCCAGTCCGCTGCCGATGCCGCGGCCGAGGCGTCTTGCTGCTTTTTTGGAATTGGGCGCGGGACTTAATTCATGTATTTTCATAATTATGCCTCCACGGGTTCGACCTTAACCATGTGCTTTACGACGAAAATCATTCCGCGCACGGCAGCGTTGTCGTTGTGAACAGCGCTGGAGCCGATTTTCTTGAGTCCCAAAGCCTGAACGGTCTTTTTCTGCTTATCGAGGCAGCCGATGGTGCTTCTGATAAGCGTAACCTTTATTTTTGCAGTTGTTTCGTTTTTCTTAGCCATAAGTCACCTACCCTAAAATCTCTTCAACGGTTTTGCCGCGGAGCGCCGCAACCTGCTCGGGCGTATGAAGGTTTTTAAGTCCTTCCAAAGTGGCCTTAACGCAGTTGATGGGATTGCGGGAGCCGTACGCCTTGGTGGTGATGTTTTTGATGCCGGCAAGCTCTACGACCGCACGGACGGAGCTGCCCGCGATAACGCCGGTGCCTTCGGGCGCGGGTTTAAGCAGAACGCTGCCCTTGCCGAAAACTCCGATGGTTTCGTGCGGAATGGTATTGCCGTCCATAGCCACTTTTATAAGACTGCGACGAGCCAAAAGCTCCGCCTTCTTGATGGCCTCGGGTACTTCGGCAGCCTTTCCGGTACCGATACCCACGCTGCCCTTGCCGTCACCCACGACGACAAGCGCGGAAAAGCGCATGTTTCTGCCGCCTTTTACAACCTTGGTGATACGGTTGACGGCGACGAGTTTGCTGGAAAAACCGTCATCCGGCTTAACTTCTTCACGTTCTCTTCTTGCCATGATAACCTCCTTAGAATTTAAGTCCGGCTTCTCTTGCGGCTTCCGCAAGCGCCTTTACGCGACCCGTATAGAGGTAACCGCCTCTGTCGAACACGACTGCGGTGATACCTTTTTCAAGGGCCTTTTTGGCTATATCCTTACCCACTACCTCCGACGCCTGAACCTTGGTAAGGCCTTCGACGTTAACGCCTTTGGCGATGGTGGAAGAAGAAACCAACGTGTTGCCTTTTACGTCGTCGATTATCTGAGCGTAGATGTTTGAGGTCGAACGGTAAACGTTAAGACGGGGGACCTCCGCGGTGCCCGAAACTTTGTTGCGGACGCGAAGATGTCTTTTGCTTCTTACGGCGTTTTTATTAACTTTGTTTATCATAATCTATCTACTCTCCTATTTACCTGCGGTCTTGCCCTCTTTCTTCACAAGCACCTCATCCGAATAATGGATGCCGTAGTTGTGATAAGGCTCGACGGGGCGCTTGGACTTGATAGTCGCAGCGACCTGACCGACGCGCTCCTTGCTGACGCCCGTAACCACGATGGTGTTGGCATCGGGGCATGAAAGCGTAATTCCCTCGGGAGCAACGTATTCGACTGGGTGGGACAATCCCAAACTCATGGTGAGCTTGCTGCCCGCGACCGACGCCTTGTAACCGACGCCCGCTATCACGAGAGTCTTGGTGAAAGGCGTAACGACGCCCGCAACCATGTCCGCGATAAGCACGCGGTAAAGGCCGTGCATGGACTTGGTTTCCTTTTCGTCGTTGCTTCTTGTGACTTTAACTTCGTTACCCTCAACGGTGACGCCGATGTTTTTGCTGTCGATGTGACGGGTTAAAGTGCCCTTGGGGCCTTTGACCGTGACGACGCGATCTTTATACTCGACGGTAACTCCTGCGGGTACAGTAATGTGTAATCTACCTATTCTTGACATAGCAGCCTCCTCTTACCACACGTAAGCGAGCACTTCGCCGCCGATCTTGTTGTTTCTTGCCGCTTTGTCCGTCATGACGCCTTTGGAGGTGGAAATAATAGCTATTCCCAGTCCGCCGAGAACTTTAGGCAGCTTTTCGTAACCGCAATAAACTCTTAAACCGGGTTTGCTGATACGCTTGAGGTTGTTGATGACCTTTTCGTTTTTAGCGCCGTATTTAAGCGTGATGACGATATCGCTTCTGCCCTCGTTTTCGGTAAGCTCCGCGCTTTTGACGAAGCCCTCCTCCACGAGAATGTCGGCAATAGCCTTCTTCATTTTGGAAGCGGGAACGGTTACGGTTTCATGCTTTGCGGTCAAAGCGTTTCTGATTCTGGTCAATAAATCTGCAATGGGATCTGTAACTACCATAACGTCCTCCTCTTACCAGCTGGACTTTCTTACGCCGGGGATTTCGCCCTTGTAAGCCAGCTCTCTGAAACAAATACGGCAGATACCGTATTTACGAAGTACAGCATGCGGACGGCCGCATATAGAGCAACGCGTATATTCGCGGGTGGAATACTTTTGCGGTCTTTGCTGTTTGTTTATCAATGCTTTCTTTGCCATTTGAAATTATCTCCTTTTCCCTGTCAGTTCTTGAAAGGCATTCCAAGCTTGACAAGGAGTGCTTTGGCTTCGTCGTCGGATTTTGCGGTGGTGACGATGCAAACGTCGAAACCGCGAACCTTTTCAATAAGCTCGTACGATACTTCGGGGAAAATTATGTGTTCCTTGATGCCCAGCGCGTAATTGCCGCGGCCGTCGAAGGACTTGCCCGAAATTCCGCGGAAGTCGCGGACCCTGGGAAGCGCGATGGACACGAGTCTGTCAAGGAATTCGTACATTCTTAAGCCCCTGAGCGTGACTTTTGCGCCCACTGCCTGACCCTCACGCAGTTTGAAGTTTGCAACGGACTTCTTCGCCTTGGTTACAAGCGCCTTCTGTCCGCAGATCGCCTCCAGCTCTTTGATGGCGGCGCTTACGCTTTTGGAATTGTCTTTGACGTCGCCTAAACGCATATTGACGATTATTTTATCAAGAGCGGGGACCTCGTTTACGTTTTTATAGCCGCGCTCCTTCATGAGAGCGGGAACGATTTCCTCTTTATAGGATTTGAGCAAACGGTATCTGCCCGAATCGGTTGCGCCTGTTGCTGCAACCTGATTTTTCTTTTCTGCCATTGTTATCCTCCGTTACTTCTCGGAAGACTCGTCGGTCTTCTTCGCAGTCGTCTTTCTGGCCGTAGCTTTCTTTTCGGCCGTTTCCGTCTTCTTGGTTGCGGTCTTTTTTTCAGCCGTTTCCGTCTTCTTGGCCGCAGTCTTTTTGGTTGCGGTCTTCTTTACGGTTTTTTCCTCGGCTGCGACTTCCACCGCAGCGGCATCTTCCTGAGCGGTTTTGGCGGTCTTCTTGGCGGCTTTCTTTTCAGCCTTAGCCTTGATGTCGAGCGCCGCGCCGCACTTTTTGCAAACCCTGGTCTTTTTACCGTTGACAACGGCATTGCCTATTCTGGTTGCCTTGTTGCAGGAAGGGCAAATAACCTGAACGTTACTGGAATCGATGGTACCGTTAACCTTTTCTATACCGCCGGGCACCTGAGCCGAACGGGGCTTGTTGTGCTTGGTGATGATGTTGACGCCGTCCACGACGACCCTGTTGTTTTTGGGGTCGGCGCTTACCACCTTGCCCGTTTTACCTTTATCTTTACCGGCGAGCACGAGTACGCTGTCGCCTTTTTTTACGTGTAATGCCATTATTGATGCCCTCCGATTAAATTACTTCGGGTGCCAAGGATATGATCTTCATGTAATCCTTGTCGCGAAGTTCTCTTGCGATAGGTCCGAAGATACGCGTGCCTCTGGGCTGCTTCTGGCTGTCGATGATGACCGCCGCGTTATCGTCGAATCTTATGTGCGAGCCGTCCGGACGGTTGATGCCCTGATGCGTGCGGACAATAACCGCGCGCACGACGTCACCCTTCTTGACCGCGCCGCCGGGGGTTGCGCTTTTTACGGAGGCAACTATGACGTCACCGATGTTGCCGCTTTTACGGAACGAACCGCCAAGCACCCGGATGCACATAAGCTCCTTGGCGCCGCTGTTGTCCGCGGCTTTCAAATAGGACTGAGGTTGTATCATAATTACTTATCTCCTTACTTGGCCTTTTCGATGATTTCAACAAGTCTCCAGCACTTGTCCTTGGAAAGGTGTCTGGTCTCGGCAATAAGAACGGTATCGCCTATGCCGCACTCGTTTTTCTCGTCGTGAGCCTTGAGTTTTTTGGTCTTGTTGATTGTCTTTTTATAAAGCGGATGTTTGGCTTTGTCCTTGATGGCGACAACGATTGTCTTGTCCATCTTATCGGAAACGACCACGCCGACACGCTCTTTTCTGTTATTTCTTTCGATTGCTTCTGACATAATCGTCTCCTCCGTTAAGCTTTCTTAAGCTCGCGCTCGCGAAGAATGGTCTTGATTCTGGCGATATCGCGCTTGCAGTTTACCATCTGCATGGGATTGGCAAGCTGACCGGTAGCGTGCGAAAAGCGAAGATTGAAAAGCTCCTGTTTAAGCTCGCCGAGTTTAACGTTAAGCTCGTCGTCTTTCATTTCGTTGAATTTAGCTGCTTTCATTACGCTTTAACCTCCTCGTTCATGCTGTCGGGCGACACCATATCCGATTTCTTGGCGATCTTGCATTTGACGGGCAGTTTGTGCGACGCAAGGCGAAGCGCCTCTTTCGCGACTGCCTCGGAAACGCCTGCCATTTCGAACATTACGCGTCCGGGCTTTACGACCGCAACCCAGTATTCGGGTGCGCCTTTACCGGAACCCATACGGGTTTCGGCGGGTTTCTTGGTGACCGGCTTATGCGGGAAAATATCTATCCATACCTGGCCGCCGCGCTTGATGTAACGCGTCATGGCGATACGGGCTGCCTCTATCTGATTGGAGGTGATCCAGCCGGACTCCAACGCCACAAGGCCGTATTCGCCGTAAGCGATCGTTCCGCCGGAAATATCCCTGCCTTTCATTCTGCCGCGATGAACGCGACGTCTTTTTACTCTTTTAGGCATTAACATATTACTGCTCTCCTCCTTCGCTCTTTACTACGGGAAGGACTTCTCCTTTATACACCCAGACTTTCACGCCGATGATGCCGAACGTGGTATGCGCTTCGGCAGTGCCGTAATCGATGTCGGCGCGCATCGTCTGAAGAGGTATCGACCCTTCATGGTAGCTTTCGGATCTTGCGATCTCGGCGCCGTCGAGACGGCCTGCAACCATAATTTTGACTCCCTTCGCACCGCTGCGCATGACGCGGCTCATGGCCTGTTTCATGGTACGGCGGAAAGAACTTCTCTTCTCAAGCTGCTGAGCAACGCTTTCCGCAACCAGCAACGCGTCCATATCGGGTCTTTTGACCTCGAGAATGTTGATATGAATGGTGCCCGTTTTCACGATGGCGTTAAGCTCTTTCTTAAGCTGCTCCACACCCGCGCCCTTGGTGCCGATAAGCATACCGGGTTTGGAAGTGTGAATATTGATTACGATTTTATCCTGAGCGCGCTCGATATGCACTTTGGAAATACCGTAAGTATAATATTTTTTCTTGATATATTCGCGGATTTTGTGGTCCTCGAGAATGAACTTGGAAAAGTCCTTCTTATTTGCGTACCACTGTGCGTCCCAACCTGCGATAACGCCCACTCTCAGTCCGTGCGGATTAACTTTCTGACCCATGATTACTTAACCTCCTTGACGGTGTCGAGAACGACCGTGATATGGCTGGTACGTTTGTTGATGCGGTAAGCCCTGCCTTTGGACACGGGCTGAACGCGCTTCAGAATGGGACCGCCGTCGGCGTAAATCTCCGCCACGACGAGATCTGCTCTCGCAAGTCCGTTGTTGTGCTCCGCATTGGCGGCGGCGGACTGAATAAGCTTATATACGATTTCGCCGGCTGCCTTGGGCGTAACGGCAAGGCTTGCAAGCGCGTCGTTTACCGATTTGCCGCGAACGGTGTCAAGCACCACTCTCACCTTGGAGGGAGAAATGCGGATGTATCTTGCATGCGCGCAAGGACGTTTATCCTTGGTTGCAGCCAGCTTTTCGGTTTTTTCTCTGATTCTTTTAGCCATAATCTACTCCTTACTTGCCCGAAGTGGACTTTTCGCCCGCGTGACCCTTGAACGTGCGCGTGGGTGCAAACTCGCCCAGCTTGTGACCGACCATTTCCTCGGTGCAGTATACGGGCACGTGCTTTCTTCCGTCGTGAACGGCTATCGTGCAGCCGATAAACTCAGGGAATATCGTGGAAGAACGCGACCAGGTCTTGATGACCTTTTTGTCGTTGGTCTCCATCTGAGCCTTAACTCTTTCGAATAATTTTTCCTCTACATAGGGGCCTTTTTTGACGCTTCTACTCATAATTCACCTCTAATTTATGCGCTTAACGATAAAGCGATCGCTTGCCTTGTTATGCTTCCTGGTCTTGTAACCCAAGGTGGGTTTACCCCAAGGCGTAACCGGGCTGGGCATACCGACGGGGGATTTGCCCTCGCCGCCGCCGTGCGGGTGATCGTTCGGGTTCATGACGACGCCGCGGACGGTGGGTTTGATGCCCATGTGACGTTTTCTGCCTGCTTTACCCAGGGAAACAAGCTCGTGATCGAGGTTGCCCACCTGACCAATGGTGGCTTTGCAGGTAAGAAGCACCATTCTCATTTCGCCCGAAGGCATCTTAAGCGTGGCGTACTTGCCCTCTTTTGCCATAAGCTGAGCGCTTGCTCCTGCGGTACGGACCATCTGTCCGCCGTTGCCGGGCTGCATTTCCACGTTGTGCACAAGAGTACCGACGGGAATGGAACCCAGGGGAAGAGCGTTGCCCGCCTTGATGTCGGCGTTTTCGCCGCTTACCACCGTGTCGCCCACGTTAAGGCCCAAAGGCGCGAGAATGTATCTCTTTTCGCCGTCCGCATAGTGGAGAAGCGCGATGTAAGAAGTGCGGTTGGGATCGTATTCTATGGTTGCGACTTTAGCGGGAATGTTATCCTTGTTGCGCTTGAAGTCTATGATGCGGTATTTGTTGCGGTTGCCGCCGCCGATGTGACGGACGGTGATTCTGCCGTAGTTGTTGCGGCCGCCCGTTTTGTTTTTGGATACCAGCAACGATTTCTCGGGCTTGTCGGTCGTGACCTCCGCAAAGCTGCTTACGGTCTTTTGTCTGGTGCCCGGAGTGATCGGTTTAAATCTTTTTACTGCCATTGTTATCTCTCCTATTCCTTACGCGAGGCTTTCGAAGAACTCGATCGCCTTGCTGTCGTTAGTCAGCTTGACGTAAGCCTTTTTGAATTTGGAGGTGTAGCCCTCCGTCCTACCCTGTCTCTTGTATTTGCCGCGCACGTTGACAACGTTGACTTTGTCGACCTTGACGCCGAAAATCTGCTCCACGGCGGCTTTGATCTGAGTCTTGTCCGCACGGTCGTCCACCACGAAAACGTATTTCTTGGAAGGAATTCCGTCGTAGCTCTTTTCGGAAAGAAGCGGCTTCTTGATTATATCGTAAGCGTTCATGCCTTATATGCCTCCTCGATTTTCTTGACCGCCTCTTTGGTGATCACGAGTTTTTCGTTTGCCATAACGTCGTAAACGTTGATGAGCGAGGAATTTATCGTGGTAACGGAAGGAATGTTGTTTGCCGCCCTTACGACCGCCTCGTCGGCGTCGGTGACGACCAGCAACACGCGCTTGTCGATCTTGAGAGCGTCCAGCACTTTGACCATTTCCTTGGTCTTTGCCTGGGCCAACTTGATTTCGTCGACGACCACGAAGCCTTCGTCGGCAACCTTGCCGGACAGCGCGCAGCACAGCGCGCCGCGCTTCATCTGCTTGTTGATCTTCTGCGAGAAGTCGCGGGGCTTGGGTGCGAACACCACTCCGCCGCCCGTCCACTGAGGAGCGCGGATAGAGCCCTGACGCGCACGGCCCGTACCCTTCTGTCTCCAGGGTTTGATGCCGCCGCCGCGGACTTCCGTCCTGGTAAGCGTGGATTTTGTGCCTTGTCTTTTATTGTTAAGCTGAGCCACCACTACCTGATGAACAAGCGCCTCGTTGAATTCCACTCCGAACACGCTGTCGTCAAGCGTCATGGTGCCGGCTTCGGCGCCGGTCTGCTTATATACTTTAATGTTAGCCATAGTTTACCTCCGTTATTTCGTGGACTTAACGGCCTGTCTGACGGTAACAAGTCCGCCTTTGGGTCCTGGTACGGCGCCGCGAATGAGAAGAACGTTGCGCTCCGCGTCTACCTTTACGACGACGAGATTCTGAATGGTCACGTTTTCGTGTCCGTACTGTCCGGCCATGTGCAGGCCTTTGATGACCTTACTGGGGGTGCTGTTCGCGCCGACCGATCCTAACGAACGGTGAACGGGGCCGGTACCGTGGGTCATCTTTAATCTGTGCTGATTCCATCTCTTGATGACGCCGGAGAAGCCGTGACCCTTGGTGACGCCGGATACGTCCACGATGTCGCCCGCGGAGAACATATCGCATTTGATTTCCGCGCCCACTTCGTAGCTGTCCGAATACTTGAATTCCTTAAGATATCTCTTGGGTTTAACGCCCGCTTTGTCATACACGCCCTTCTGCGGTTTGTTGACAAGGCTTTCCTTTCTGTCCTCGAAGGCCACTACGGTGGCTGCGTATCCGTCGCGTTCGACTGTCTTGTTTCTTATAACGGTCATGGGACCCGCCTCGACAACGGTGACGGGTATCATAAGACCCGTTTCGTCGAATACTTGAGTCATGCCGAGTTTTTTACCCAATATTGCTTTTTTCATAATCGTAATTTCCTCCGCGCGACTTATAACTTGATCTGGATGTCCACGCCCGCGGGAAGATCGAGTTTCATCAACGAATCAACCGTCTTCGACGAGGGGCTGTAAATATCGATCAATCTCTTGTGGGTGCGGATTTCGAACTGCTCTCTCGAATCCTTGTCCTTGTGCACCGCACGCAAGATGGTGACTACCTCTTTCTCGGTGGGCAGCGGAATGGGTCCGCTTACTTTGGTGCCCGTTTTCTTTGCCGTCTCAACTATCCGCGCTGCCGACTGGTCGATAAGCTCGTGGTCGTAGGCTTTAAGTTTGATACGAATCTTTTGACTTGCCATTTTTACTCCTCCGTATAAAGCATTTGCAACAACTCTCTCGTGTGTGTCAAAACGTGAGCTTTTTTTCGGGCCCGTCAAAAAGGCCCTACACACGCGTCGCTGCAACCGCACGGATTTAATCCGCACTTGTCGGCCCGAGTTATCGAATGCCTTAGCTAATTTGACATACGCAATCTCGGACGTCATCCCGTTGCTCACGAAATTACCGCACTTACAGTGCAGCCTTTTAATTATAAACGACGGCATGTCCGCTGTCAAGCGTTTTTATCGGTATTTTTAAATGTTTTTATCGATTTCCGGTCAATCCGAAAGAACTTTAATTTAAATAACGCTTAAATCCTGATATTTTATAAATAAAACGGACGAATGTATTTATAAAAAGGTTTTCCATTTAAAAATTACTTGCATTTACCCTAAAAAGCCGAAAAAAACAACTGAAAGAACTTCTTCTTTCTTTTATCCCGATTTTAAAACGGAAAACCGCCCCCGAGCTTTCGGGAAGCGGTTTGTTTTTTCACTTTTGAAGCAGGAGTTTCACAACATCCACCATCTGGTCGTTGTCCAGCTTTGAAATATATTCGGCAAGACGGGAAACGTTGTCCTCTTCCGCACCGTCTTTGACGACGCGCTTAAGATACGGGTCGTAATACGCCTTTCCTTCCTTTCTCATGCGGTCGGTAACTTCTTTTACTCTGTCGCGGTGACAGGTAATCATGGAACGGTATTTGTTCTGAAGCCGCAACGCGGTTTTTTTGTCGCCGCCCGCCATCTGAGCGATTACGGCGCGCACGGATTTACCTTCCGCCTTGCCCTTAAGCACGGTTTCGATAAGTTCGTCTATTTCCTTGTTTGAAAAAACGGTAAAGCTTTCGCGGCGCAGCGCAACGGTTTTAATCCCCAGCTGAGCGGAAAAAGCGGGCATCATCTCAAACAGTTTAAGCTGAGAGTAATAATAATTGCGGATACTGTTGACTGATTTTCCGCTGGACTTTGCCATTTCGTTGAACGCGCCGCTTAGTCCCTTGCCTTCGGAAGCCGCGTTGTACACGAGAGAAAACAACTGTTTTGTTTCGTTTATGCTCCAATTTTTGTCCATAAATTTACTCCTGAATTTTAATATAACGCAATTTTATCCAGAAATTTAATTTCTATACATATTCATACAAAGCCGTGCCTTTTAATAAAATAAAATATGAATATAAATTTGCACGTAAAAAGCGCGTTTCCCGCGGTATATCTTGTAAACGGTATATTCGTGGAAAACGCAGACAAGCTTGTCATAAGGCCTAATGAAGTCACTTACGTTACGGTATTTCCTTTAAGCGCAGCGCTTTTACCATACACCGTAAAATTAGCCGGAGGAAAAGCGCGTTGCAACGAAGATCTTTGCAGCGTTTTTTCGCTGACCCCCGATAATCTGTTGGTAAGGCTGAAGCCGAGATACAATTACGTATATTCTGCAAAATCCGGCGACTTTCCGCGCGCAAACCGCGACGAAACCGTAACGTCTTTTTTCGATTGCATAATGAAAAAAGACATCGTTTCCGCAAGGAAATACCTTACCGAAAGCCTTTCCTCCTCCATTGACGACGCCTCTCTTGCGTCTTTTTTCAACGGTTACGAAGACATCGTCGCCAACGACGGATATGTATCGGCAGCCCCCGACTGCTATTTTTTAATAGATAAGTCGGGCAAAAGCTCGCTTTTTTCCTTTTCCTTAAAGCACGGTCTTATTGACGACATTACGGAACGCGAGTAAAGTTTTTTGCCGAATTTAAAATTATTGATTTAAGGTTTTTTCAGTTGTATTAAATCATGTTTGATTTATAAAACTGTTTACCAGAAATGCTCAGCGTCGGGGCGGAATCAATTTTTCTTTACGCATGAAATTTTTTTGAACGCCGAGGGAGTAAGCCCCGTCCTTTTATGAAAAAGTTCGGTAAAATAAACGGGGTTGGAAAAACCCGAAGAAATCGCCGCCGCAGTCACGCTTTGCCCCGCAGCAAGCAACTTTTTGGACATTTCTATGCGGTAGTTGTTAAGATATTTCATGGGGCTTATGCCGAAACTGTGTCTGAAAGAGTGTAAAAGCGTGCTTTTATTGACGTAAAACATTCTGCTTAAATCGCTTAAAGAAATATCTTCGTTGCAATGAGCCTCTAAATAAGTCTTTATTTTTTGCGGCAAAGCGGGCGTTTGCTCTCTTTCGAGTGGACCGCCGGCGCGGAACAACTCTATAAGCAGCAGTCTGAAATACGAAGTAGCCGCCTCCAGCCGACCGGGTTTAATGGAATCCAGTTCCGTTTTGCATTTTTCGATAAGGCGGTAAATTTCCTTTGTTTTGTCCTTTTTCACCACCACAAATCCCGCGTCGGATACGGCGTCGGGTGCGCCCACTGCTGAAAACACCGCGTTTGTGGCGGAAAAGCAATAATACGTAAGCGGAGTTTCTTTAATCGAATACTGCATATGCCGTTTGCCCGCATTTACCGCAACGACGTCGCCCGCGCTTATTTCCACCCTGTTTTCACCCGCTTCAAACCAGCCTTTACCCGACTCGAAGTAAAATACTTCAAGATACGGATGGGTATGCGGCCCCGCGTCTTCCGGCGGGCCGTTTTTTATTTTGGAAAAAGTAAGCAACACGGGCGAAGACATAAACTCCGCACCCGACCCCGCCATTTCTTCTCCTATATAATAATAGTTGTAAATTTCCGCCAAAACATTTCCCCCTCGAACGCTTTTTATCAATATACCATAATACGGAAAGATTATCAAGGCTTAAAAAGCAATTTTGTTATGGTTTTACTTTATTTTTCCGTTGAAAGCAGACGGCAACGTTTATATAATATAACCGTAAATTCATAATGAGGAAAGGAAAAATGAAGATTACGATAAAAGACAGCGGCCTTGTCAGTAAGCCCAACTACGGCAAATTCAATTATAACGCCTGGCCCAGCATAATAAACGTCCGCAAAGGACTTATGCTTGCCGCCTGGTCGGGGCGGCGCAACGCGCATATATGTCCCTTCGGAAAAGTCATGATTTCGCGCTCTTACGACGGAGGTCACAGCTGGGAGCCGCCGTACATCGCAATGGATACGCCGCTGGACGACCGCGACGCGGGACTTTGCGCATATAACGGAAAAATCTATCTTACCTCTTTCAACAATTCGCGCAAGACGCAAAGACGGTATATGCAAGAAGAAAAGCGAGATGAAAACACGCGCTTGTTTTACGAAAGCTATCTTGACCTTATAGCCCATGAGGAAGAAAAAAAATACCTGGGCTCTTCGATTTGCGTTTCTTACGACGAAGGCAGGACTTTTTCCGCGCCCGCAATTTTGCCCTTAACCTCCCCTCACGGCCCGTGCGTAACCAAAGGCGGCAAGCTTTTTTACGCAGGCAGGGCGTTTTCCGACGACGAAAAAGCGTCTTTCCCCTATTTAGACGACGGGATTTACGCGCTTACGCTTGACGAAAACGCAAAACCGCTGTCAAAGCCCGTTAAAATCGCGCCAGCGTATTCCGGCGACGAAAACGCCGCGTTGTTCTGCGAGCCGCACGCTTTGACCTTGCCCGATGGCAAGATAATAATGGGGCTGAGGGCGCAGAACCCCGAAACGGGACTGTTTACGATTTACGACTGTTTTTCCCTTGACGGAGGCAAAACCTTTTCAAAGCCGCGTTGTACGGGATTCGACGGCTCTCCTCCGCATTACTTTATGCACTCGACGGGCGCGCTGGTATTGTCTTACGCAAGAAGAAAGCCGCCGTTTTCGCAATGCGCGCGATTAAGCTTTGACGACGGCAAAAGCTGGAGCGAAGAAATAATTTTAAGACAGGACGCACCGCACGGCGACATCGGCTACCCCGCCACCGCCGAAAACGACGATGGCGACCTTGTCACGGTTTATTATCAGAAGTCAGAAAAAGTCAACGCAAATCAGATCTTTTTTACGGTATGGGGTTTTGAAAAATGAAAAACAAATTTTTAGTCCCAATAGTCACGCCTTTCAACGACGACGAAACGGTAAACTACGACGCGCTTTATCGGCTGACTAAAAAACTGCTGTCGGAAGGCGCGGACGGAATTTACGCAACGGGCTCAAGCGCGGAATGTTTTTTACTTAGCGAAGAGGAACGGAAAAAAACGCTGGAAACGGTCATAAAAGCGGCGGACGGCGCCTATGTAATTGCGCATGTAGGAGCCGTAAGCGTAAAAAACACAATGGAGCTTGCACGGCACGCCGTAAAAGCAGGCGCAAACGCCATTGCCTCCGTTCCGCCCTTCTATTTTAACTTTCCGTTTGACGGAATCTTGGATTACTACCGCGAAATGGCGTCGCTGAAAACGGACGTAATGGTCTATTCCATTCCTTCGGCAACGATAAAACTGTCGATTGAACAATACTGCCGCCTGCTTTCGGTAGAAGGCGTAAAATACATTAAATTCACCGACAGCGACTACTTTACAATGCAACAGATAATAGCGGCCACCGGCGCCGAAGTTTACAGCGGCAAGGACGAATGTTTCCTGTCCGCGCTGGCGGCCGGTGCGGGCGGAGCGATTGGCACGACGTTTAACTTTATGCTGGATAAATACCTTGAGATTTACTCGCTTTTCCTTTCGGGCGAAAACAAGCGCGCGCTTGAAGTACAGACTGAAGCCAACGCCGCCACGGCAATAACTCTTGGTAACCTTTTCCCCTCGGTAAAGTATCTCGTCAAATTGCGTTACGGCATAGATTGCGGCGGCGCAAGGAAACCTTTCCTGCCCCTTTCGAAGGAGTTAAAAACAAAACTGGATAAACTTGCGGAAACGCTTTTTTAAATAGTAAAAAACCGCCCTGTCGCATAAAAGCCGCGACAAAGGCAACGCCGTTATAAATCTACAGTTTGAAAATACTGTCCTGTATTTCAT
>CALVUQ010000002.1 GCA_944363615.1 uncultured Clostridia bacterium
GCGAGAAGCGGAACGGATAACTTTTTTCCGTTTCTGCCGAATTTTCCAGCCGCAGAACCGCCTTATTCGGCTCAACTACGTCGGCGCTGAAAAACATGTCTTTGGCAAAGCCGTGCAGGCTGACGGGATAAGATTTTCCCCCGTAAAGATAAAACCCGTCCTTCTGCCTTCCTATAAACGGGAAAAGCACCAGGTCACGCCTGTCCCACGCGGCAGGATCCCCCTGCCATAAAAGCTGTTCGCCGTTGTCCTTACAAATTACCGAATGTAAAGCCCCGCCGTAAAGGTCGATTTTTACGTCCAGATATTCGTTTGAAATGCTTATGGGCTTACTTTGCATTTATTTCACCCCCGTACAGGCTGTAAAGAGTTGCGTAAATGCCCTTCTTTTCGATAAGATCGGCATGCTTGCCTTCCTCGACGATTCCGTCCTCGGTAAGCACTAAAATCCTGTCCGCTTTTCTTATGGTGGTCAGTCTGTGCGCGATGGTTATCGTTGTACGGTTTTTGCTGAGCTCGTCAAGCGACTGTTGGACAAGCCGCTCCGACTCGTTGTCGAGGGCGCTTGTAGCCTCGTCAAGAATGAGAAGGGGCGGATTTTTAAGAAACAGTCTTGCAATCGAAATGCGTTGTTTCTGCCCGCCGCTCAGTTTAACTCCGCGTTCTCCGCACACGGTGTCGTAGCCTTTTTCCAGTTTGACGATAAAGTCGTGCGCACCCGCTTTTTTGGCCGCGTCCACCACCTCTTCGAACGTGGCGTCGGGTCTGCCGTAAAGAATGTTTTCCTTGACCGTGCCGTAAAAAAGATAGACGTTCTGCTGAACTATTCCCACATTTTCCCTCAGTTGCTTCAGCGTCATGTCGGCAACGTTTACGCCGCCTATAAGCACCTCTCCCGATTCCACGTCGTAAAAGCGGGGAATTATGTTGGCAATCGTGGTTTTGCCCGCGCCGCTGGGGCCTACTATCGCGACGCTTTCCCCTTTGCCCACCTTGAACGAAAGGTGGCTGAGCACCGTTTTGTCAACGCCGTCGTACCTGAACGTTACGTCGCGGAACTCTATCCCCTCGTCGAACCGCACGCTTTCCGCGGCGGACTCAGGCGAAGTTATTGTAACGGGTTCGTCCATAATTTCCAGGAATCTGTGAAAGCCGCTCATGCCGCGCTGGAACTGTTCCATATAAGCCATTATGGTTTGTATCGTGGACAAAAGCGTGTTGACGTACAGGAGGAACGCGATGAGATCCACCGTGGTAAGACTGCCTTGTTTAATGAACAGTACGCCGAAAACTACGGTTACGACATACATAAGCCCGGATGAAAATAACGTCCCACTGTGGAAAATACCCATTATCTTATAGGATTTGCGCTTTACTTCCACGAACTCGTCGTTGTTGCGGTCGAACTTTTCGGTTTCCGTTTTCTCGTTGGCAAAAGACTTTATGACGCTCATGCCCGAAAGAGAGTCCTCAAGATGCGAGTTGATTTCGCTTACTTTTTTGCGCTGCTCTCTGAATGCCGAACGCATCCTGCGGTTATTTATCACCGCAAAAACCATAAGCGGCGGCAGCAACGCGAACAGGATCAGCGTAAGCCAGAGATTTACCATGGACAAATAGATGAACACGCCGATAAGTCTTACTGCGGCAAGAAAAATTTCCTCGGGACAATGATGGGCGAATTCAGTGATTTCGAACAGGTCGTTGTTTACCCTGCTCATGAGGTCGCCTACCTGATGGTTGTCGTAAAAAGAAGTGCTTAAATTTAAAAGCTTTATGTAGAGGTCGCGGCGCATATTGGCCTCTACCTTAGAACCCATAATATGCCCCACCGTGGTCATATAGTAATTGCAAAGCATCTCTATGATCCGCACGCCCAGCATTAAAGCGGCGACGATTATTATGGATTTCCACAAAATCTGATCGGCGGCAAGACATTCGTTTAAAAGATACCTTACAAGCATGGGAAAAACAAGACCCGCTACCGCCACGCCCAGCGCGCACATAAGGTCAAGTATGAAAATTCCCAGATACGGTTTATAGTACGGGGCAAAACGCTTAAGCGTCGCAAACGCTTTTTGCTTCATCTTGCGTTGTCCTCCGCAATCCGTTTGTCAAGATCTTTCTCCCATAAAACGCGGCAGGCGTCGGAAGGCATGCGCCAGTCCCCCCTGGGAGAAAGCGAGACCGAGCCCGCTTTTACGCCGTCGGGAACGCACGAACGCTTGAATTGCTGGGAGAAAAAGCGACGAATGAAAATCCGCAGCCATTTCGCCACCGTTTCGCGGTCGTAAACTTTGTCGAATGCCCTTACCGCAAGCCGATAAATTTTGCCCGCGCCGAAACCGTTCCTGACAAAATGATAAAGGAAAAAGTCGTGAAGCTCATAAGGGCCCACAATGTCTTCCGTCTTTTGCGAAATTTCGCCCTTTTCGGCAGGCAAAAGCTCGGGACTGACGGGAGTGGCAAGAATATCGTAAAGCACTGCCGCAAGTTTTTTGTCCTGTGCGGTTTTTGCCTCATACTCCACAAGATGACGCACAAGCGTTTTGGGTACCGAAGAATTTACGCCGTACATGGACATATGGTCGCCGTTGTAAGTCGCCCACCCCAAGGCAAGCTCCGACAAATCCCCCGTACCTATCACCATGCCGTTAAGCGAATTGGCAATGTCCATAAGCACCTGAGTGCGCTCCCTTGCCTGGCTGTTCTCGTACGTGACGTCGGTAATAAGCGGGTCGTGTCCGATATCCTCGAAATGGCGCAATACGGATTTCGTGACGTCCACCGTGCGGAACGTTACGCCTAAAAGCTCCGATAATTTCTGAGCGTTGGACTTGGTGCGCTTTGTCGTGCCGAAAGCAGGCATGGAAACGGCTACTATATCCGTAAGCGGCCTGTTTAACAGTCCGAACGCGCGCACGCATACCAAAAGCGCCAGACAGGAATCAAGTCCGCCCGACACCCCCACCACGGCTGCGCCCGTAGACGTGTGCTTAAGCCTTTTTTTAAGCGCGTTGGACTGAATGTCCAAAATGAGCTCCGCCCTTTTATCGAGCTCCTTTTCGGAATCGGGTACGAAAGGCCTTCTTTCGTAAACCCTGGTAAGCGCGGTTTCGCCGCCTTTGGCGGTAAATGCTATTTCGCGCGCACTTTCTTTAACGTCGCGTCTTACGATTTTACTGCGCTCGTACTCCAGAAAGTCGACGTCTATTTCGGAACAAATCATTCCGTTTTGGAACAAATTGCTTTCCGCAAGTATTTTTCCGTTTTCGGACACTAAGTTATGCCCGGAAAAAACCAAATCGGTAGTGGATTCGCCCTCGCCCGCGTCTGCGTAAACGTAGCCGCATACAAGCTTGGCGCTTTGCATCGACACCAGCGCGCGACGGTAATCGGCTTTTCCCACCGTTTCGTCCGAGGCGGAAAGATTTACGATTATGTTGGCGCCTGCGAAAGCGTGACGAAGGGACGGAGAGTCCCCCACCCACAGGTCTTCGCAGATTTCGGCGGCAACGGAAAAAGCGCGTTTGTTTTCCGCGCGGAACACAAGATCCGTACCGAAAGGCACAGTTTGTCCGCACAAGGAAATATCACCGCTCTCGCCCGCCCCCGACGTAAACCAGCGCTTTTCGTAAAACTCGTTATATGCAGGAAGATGAGTCTTCGGGACTACGCCTAAAATTTTACCGTCGGTAACGGCGGCGGCACAGTTATATAAAGCGCCCTCTCTTCTTATCGGCAACCCCACAAAAACCAGCGCCTTTTTGCCGCGGGTATAATCTGCTATTTTTTTAAGCGCCTCTTCCGCGCCTTTAAGCAGCGTGTCGCCGTAAAAAAGGTCGCCTGCAGTATATCCTGTCAGGCAAAGCTCGGGAAAAACCGCAAGGGCAGCTTCCTCTTTTTCCGCCTTCTCAAAAAGCGAAATCACCGATGACGCGTTGAAATCACAATCCGCCACTTTTATTTCGGGCGTCAACGCGGCCACTTTCACAAATCCGTCTTTCATAAAATACCTCTGTTCCGTCCGAAAATTTTTCAGACGATTTCTTCTTTCTTTTCTCTTATTTCAGTATAACTCTTCTATTTCAGTATAACTCTTCGGCCGACTTTAGTAAAGCGAAAGTAAAGCCGATTGCGCGAAAAACATGACGGTTGAATCGATACGCATCTTAAACGGTAAGCGCTTTTATGCCGTAAGACTCGAAAAGCTGTTTCCACTCGCCGTCGATGACCTTGTCAGTTATCACATAATTTAACTTTTTCAGTATGTCCAGTGTGCAGAATGCCGTTTTGCCGAATTTCCCCGCGTCCGCCAGAAGCACGTTTTTTCTGCTGCGCTCCGCCATGGCGGCCTTTACCTCCGCCACCTCTTCGGAGCTTTCCGTTACGCCGCGGTCAAGCGACAGAGCTTTACAGGAAAGAAAAAACAGGTCCACGTTGTATTTGTTGACGTTTTTAACCGTTTCGATGCCCGTAAGCGAAGCGGAAGCAACGGAAAGCGATCCGCCCGTGCAGACAGTGTCAAGCCCGGCCTGAGACAGCTCGAAAGCCGTTTTGACGCCGTTTGTTATTATTTTCAGCCGCTTTTTGAAGGATATTTTGCTTATAAGCCTTATGACGGTGGAAGAGCCGTCCAGAAATACAGACTGCCCGTCCGTCACCAGTTCCGCCGCGCAGGCGGCAAGTTCGTCCTTGACGCGCGCGTTTTCGCTTTCGCGGAACGCATAAGGATAATCTATGTTTTCGCTTTGCAGTCTTACCGCCCCTCCGTGTGTACGGGTGATAACGCCTTCCCGCGCCATTTTGTCAAGGTCGCGCCGGATCGTGGCCTCTCCGGTGTAAAGCATTTTCGAAAGCTCCTCCACCGAAACGGAAGAATGTTTGTCCAATAAATCCAATATGGCTTTTCTTCTTTCTACGGGAAACATAAAACTTCTCCTGAATGTTCGATTGTGTTTATTTGAGTATATTACATTGTTATATATTTGTCAATTTATAATTTTTGTTTTAAATGCGAAATATTCGGAAAATGGTGTTATAATATAGTATATTTATAAACAACGGGTAACTGAAATCCGTTGCGGAGGTAAAAAATGGACGAAAACAAAATCCTTAAAAATTACGAGCGCGCAAAGGAAGATTACGCCGTTTACGGCGTCGATACCGAAAAAGCGCTTAAAGATTTTTCCGACATTAAAATTTCCCTGCACTGCTGGCAGGGCGACGATATTCGCGGCTTTGAAGAAACCGCTGTTAAATCCGAAAACGTCGTGACGGGAAACTATCCTTATGCCGCAAGAAACGCGGCGGAGCTGAGAGCGGACATCGAAAAGGTGTTTTCGCTTTCCCCGTCAAGCCATAAACTCAACATTCATTCCGTCTACGCCGAAAACACGAAAAAAAGCCGCGACAACCTGGACATAGGCGCTTTTTCGGGCTGGATCGACTGGGCAAAGAAAAACAAGGTGGGACTTGATTACAACCCCTCCTTCTTTGCTCACGAGATGATGGACAACGGCATGAGTCTTGCCAGTCCCAAAAAAGAAGTAAGGGAATTCTGGATCCGGCACGGACAGTCTTCGCGCGAAATCGCTTACGGCCTTGGCAAAGCGTTGGGCGAAACGTGCGTATGCAACCTATGGATTCCCGACGGACTTAAAGACGACCCCGCCGACAGACTTTATTTCAGAAGGCTGCTTACAGACAGCCTGAACCGTATTTTCGAGAAAAAATACGATAAAAAATACCTTGTCGACACTCTTGAGGGCAAACTTTTCGGCATCGGCACCGAATGTTTCGTTGTGGGCTCCTACGACTACTATCTTGCATACGCTGTAAAAAACAACGTCGGAATCTGTCTGGACAGCGGGCACTATCACCCCACCGAGAGCATTGCGGACAAATTTTCCGCGCTTAACGACTTTGTGGACGACATTTTGCTGCACATATCCCGCGGCGTAAGATGGGACAGCGACCACGTGGTTAAATACGACGATACTCTGACCTCCATAATGACTGAGGCAAAGCGCGCGGACATGCTGAAAAAACTGCACATAGGGCTTGATTACTTTGACGCAAGCATCAACAGAATTTTCGCCTGGGCGGTGGGCCTAAGAAACGCGGACAGGGCTTTGCTTACCGCTTTGCTTGAGCCGACCGACAAAATCAAACAGGCGGAACAATCTGGCGATTACGGACTGCGTCTTGCGTTATCCGAAGAGGCGAAAGCGCTGCCCTCATCGGCGGTGTGGGAATATCTGTGCTTAAAAAAAGGCGTACCCTGCGGCTTAAGCTGGATAGACGAAGTAAAGAATTACGAAAAAAACGTACTGTCGAAAAGAGTATGACCTTTCGCGGACCAAATCATATTAACGGACAAAACCGAACGGACTATTCCGCTGCGGAAAGACAAAGATAAAAACTTTTTGAAAATATGATTTTACGGACGCGTTTTTAAGAGTGAGTTAATCCTTTCGTAAAATATCGCAAAAAATACGGTTACTTTCTTCCTACGTATAGCTTAAAAAAAAGCATCGTCGGAAAAACCCGATAACCAATCCATAAAAAAACAAATACAACAGCTAAAAGGAGAAATAAAAAAAATGACTATCGAAGAGCACAAAAACCAAATCTGCGAAATCGGCCATCGCGTATGGCAACTGGGATGGGTTGCCGCAAACGACGGAAACATTTCGGTTAAAATCGGGGAAAACAGATTTCTTGCCACCCCCACGGGAATAAGCAAGTCTTTCCTTGTGCCCGAAATGATAATCGAAGTGGACGGCGAAGGCAAGGTTCTTGACGGCAATACCAAGTACCGCCCCTCGTCCGAACTTCCCATGCATCTTCGTTGCTACAAAGAGCGCGACGACGTAAACGCCGTAATACACGCGCATCCGCCCACCGCTACCGGATTTGCGATAGCGCACATTCCTCTTGACAAATACACCATGCCGGAAGCCATTATTTCTTTGGGCAGCGTACCCATAGCCAAATACGGCACGCCCTCCACTCAGGAAGTACCCGATTCCGTGGCGGTATATCTTCCCGACCACGACGTGATACTGCTTGAAAACCACGGGGCAATAGCCGTGGGCGCCGACCTTGTCACCGCTTACTACCGCATGGAATGTCTTGAGCTGTTTGCAAAGACATCCTTGGTTGCGCGCCAGCTTGGCGGAGAAAAGGAACTCAGCCGCGAGCAGATAGAAGGCTGTCTGGAGCTCAGGCGCAAATTCAAATTTACCGGCCGTCACCCCGGTTACAAAAAATATTCCTGATATAAGGTGTCCGACATGAAAAGAGTACTTGCCTTCGATTACGGCGCGTCGTCGGGACGCGCGATATTGTTTTCCTTAAACGGAGACAAAATTCACGCCAAAGAACTGCACAGATTCGACAACGTGCCCGTCAAAAAAGGCGGAACGCTTTATTGGGATTTCCCCGCCCTAATGAATGAACTTTTCATGGGAATTGAAAAAGCCGTGGCGGACGGGGGCTTCGACAGCATCGGTATCGACACCTGGGGCGTGGACTTCGGTTTAATCGACAAAAACGGCGATTTACTTGAAAATCCAGTGCATTACAGGGACTCGAGAACGGATACTATGCCTGACGAAGTATTCTCGATTTTGCCAAAAAACAAGCTTTATTCCCTTACAGGCATACAAATGATGTCTTTTAATACGGTTTTTCAGCTGTATTACGTCAAAAAATATAAATCAGACCTATATAATCGCGCCGATAAGCTTTTACTTATCCCCGACCTTATGGCTTACTTTCTTACGGGTAAAATGTATGCCGAACGTACAATCGCCTCCACTACTCAGCTTACCGACGCAGTCACGAAAAACTGGAGCGACGAGATAATTGACGCGCTGGGATTCAGGCGCAGTCTTTTCCCCGAAATCATCGACAGCGGAAGCGAATACGGTATGCTTAAACCCGAACTCTGCCGCAAATTCGGCATAGATCCCGTGCCCGTAATAGCCGTATGCTGCCACGACACCGCTTCGGCCATTTTCTCCGTCCCGGCAGAAGGTACTCCCCTTTATCTTTCGTGCGGAACATGGTCTTTGCTCGGTACGCTTTCCGACAAACCGATTTTATCCGAAGACAGCTTGAAGGCCAACTTTACCAACGAAACGGGTTACGGCGGAGTCACAAGATACCTTAAAAACATAATGGGGCTTTGGATTATCAACGAGTGCCGAAGGGAATGGAAAAAAAGCCGCGACGTAAGCTTTAACGAAATAGTCGAGGAAGCGAAGAAAATCGATAACAACAAATTTGTGATCGACGTGGACGACGATGCCTTCCTGAAACCCGACGATATGCCGCAGCGCATTATATCCTACTGCATAAAAAAATACGAAGACGCACCCCGAACCATGGGCGAAATCGCGCGTTGCGTATACGAATCTCTGTGCCTGAGATATCGCGAGGTAATTGCCGCGCTGTCCTCCGTCACGGGGAAAAAATACGACACTCTTTACGTCGTGGGCGGCGGCTGCAAAGCCGAATATCTTTGCGAAATGATAGCATCCGTGTGCAAGCTTAAAGTCAGCGCAGGCCCCGTCGAGGCCACTGCCGTCGGAAACGCGCTTGTTCAGTTTATCGCTTTAAAAGCGCTTGACAACGACAAACGCCTTAAAAAGCTTATAAAGCAAAACTTCGACATAAAAGAATACAAAGCCTGAAAATCCGTTTTTGTAAAATTATAGCTTACCGAAACGGAAATGATTGAAACTGTATTGTTTGTTTTTATAAATATACAAAACAGAACAATTACTGCAATTAAAAAAACAACTCGTCATGAAGACGGGTTGTTTTTTCTCTTTTATCCGATATTGCGTTAAAGATTTTTTATTAAAACCTTATATGTTTAGTTTTTAATGCACTTAATAAACTTATCATACTGCTCACTTCGGCGTCAGGCAATACTTCGGAAATAACGGATTCAAAAAGACTTTCAGACGCCGAGTATTTTGTTCAGGATGTCGTTAAGCTTAAGGTAACAAGTTTTAAGCTCGTCATAATCGCGGTAACACTCCTTATACACTTCCAGCATTACTGCGACGTCGGGCGTTCTTGAAGCAAGCTCGCGAAACAGTTTTTCGAAATTGAATTTGCCAGAAAGCGGAAGCACGGGATTCATCTTGTTGTCCATGTCGCAAATATGGACGGTTGCAAGCCTGTCTTCCATTACGTCAAGAAATTTATAAGGATCTACGTCGCTGTAAAACGCCTGTTTTACGTCAAGAGTGGCCTTAAGCTTGGGACAGTATTGCTTCAGATTTCTGAAGAATTCGGGCGTGTTGCAATATGCCCAGTTTACGTTTTCGTAAGCTATTTGCATGCCGTAGCTTTCCGCTATATCGCAAAGCTGATTCAATCGATCGCCGAATTTGGGAAAATCTATGTTAAGCGCACGCCGCGGTTTTATAAACGGACCGTGAAAAGTAAGATACTTTGCCCCAAGCACAAATCCCGCGTAACATACTTTTCGGAAAATATGCTCCGCATCGTTGCGTATGCGTTCGTAACCGCTGAAAAGCTCGGGCTCGAAACAAGTGCCGTGGGCGTGAATAGAATGTACCCTTATATCGCCCTTGCGTTCCTTAAGCGCCTCGACAAAACTCTTTTCGTATTCCGAAAAGGTGTTGAGAAACACCTCCGTAGTGCCGACGCCCATGGAACGTAAGATTTCGAAAGTCGCTTCGACGTGTTCCCTCATATAAAAACAAGCCGTTGAAATACCCAGTTTCATTTGGACTCCTTTTGAACAAAACTACATAAAAATCCTTGAAAATTGTAACACAAGCGCAAATAAATAACAAGCAAAAAACAGTAAAATTTTACCAGAATAATACTTATTTTTAAAATAAATTCCGGTTTTACCCCGATTTATGTTAGTTTAAGCTTATTTTTACGATTACTTTATAAAAAATCAAATTATAAACACAGCATGCAATCGGTTGCTTGAAAATTTGCCGCGTCTTTAGAAAAAAAAATTTTCCTTTTCCCCGTCTACTGCAAATAATCAGAATTATATGGACAACCTTTTTTCGGGGATTAAACATGAAAACTTAAGCCGGATAGTTTTATATTACCCGTTTAGATATTCCGCCCTTTAGCCTCAGACAAGTTGCGCTATAAACAATTAAGCCGTACCGTAAAAACACTTAAAGCGTTTTTTAGTTTTAATGTAATTTTCTCTGCGTGGATAGAATTTAATTTATGTCGTTTTGTATTGCTTCAGAATAAAAACTTTATCTTTTACCTCAAACAGGCGCAATTAAATCGCAAAACACGGCATAAAAACAAAGACCCGCGACGTAAACGCGCGGGCCTTTGCCGTAAAACCGTTATCAGCCGATTGTATATTCGGATTTTTTGGGAGAAGCGTTGATCTCTTCCATTTTAGCTTCGTAACCCTTTCTTCCGAGCATAGCAAACGTGGCTTTTTTACCCTCCTCCACACCGGGCTGGTTGAAGGCGTCGATGTTAAGCAGTGCGCCGGCAAAAGCGGTTTCATACATGAAATACATCAACAGTTCGCCAATCGTTTCTTCGTTTACCTCCGGCAAAGTGACGGTAAAGTTAGCCCTTTTTGCCTTTTTAAGCGCAAACTCGGTGGCTTTTCTTTCGGCGTTTATAAGTTCGTTAAGAGTGTGGCCTTTAAGGAAGTCGCACATTTCAGGTTCCTTATCGTCGGCAATCACCACTTTGTCGCGGTAATTTTCCACCGCAAGGAAGGTAACTACCTTGTCGAAAGGCCCTTCGGTGTAAAGCTGGACCTGGCTGTGCTGGTCGGTGACGCCCAACGCCTTTGCGGGAGTCTGTCCTGCGTTTACCGTTTTGCCGTCAAGGTCAACGGCTTTACCTAAGGACTCCGCCCACAGCTGGCAGTAAAAGTCCGCCATATACTTAAGGCTGTCCGCATAAGGCATAAGCACGCTGATGTTGCAGCCTTTTTTCATATATTCGCACTGGAGGAATGCGGAAAGAAGCGCGGGATTTTTCCTTACGTCGCTTTCGGCGCTTACCCTGCTTAACTCCGCCGCGCCTTTAAGCATAGCCTTTATGTCAAGGCCCAGAACGGCAAACGGCACAAGTCCCACGGGGCAGAGCACCGAAAATCTGCCGCCCACGCCAGCGCCGACGCCGTAAATTTTAAATCCTTCCTTTACGGCCGTGTTGTAAAGCGTGCCCTTGCCTATCGTGGTTGTAACGATGATGTGTTTTTTAGCCTCTTCTTTTCCCAGTTCTTTTTTAAGAAGCGAATAAAGAATGAGGAACTGGCTTAAAGTTTCGCTGGTTTCGCCGCTTTTCGTTACCACATTGAAGTAAGCGGTTTTAAGGTCTATGACGTCCAAAAGAGCTTTCATGCGCTCGGGGTCGACGTTGTCTTCGACGTACAGTTTAGGCGCCTTGCGTTTTTCCTTGGGAAGCTCGTTATGATGAAGGTGTAAAAGCGCGGTAGCGACCGAAAGAGGGCCCAGCGCGCTTCCGCCGATACCGAACAGCACAAAACTGTCCGCCTTTTTACCCACTTCACCGCAGTAGGAAATCATCTCGTCAAGGTAGTCTTCGTTGACGAAAGGAAGATCGCACCACTCCTGCCAACCCTTGCCGCGATTGTCCATAACGGTTTTAAAAGCCTTTGCGATGCTGTCCGCTTCCTTTTCGAACACGCAGGAGCAAACGCCCTTGTCGCCGATGGCGTCGGTCATCATGTTGTTGTAGTCGAATTTAAGGTTCATATATGTCTCCTTATGTAAAAGTATTTTTTCATAATTCGGGGGCGACGGTATAACCGAACGCCCCTTAAACGAATTCTGTTTTTTTGGCGAATTATCTTACCGCTTCGATAAGACCGTAATCCCCGTCGTTACGCGCGTAAAGCACGTTTACGTTGCCCGTGGATTTATTTGCAAACACATAAAAGTCGTGACCGACAAGTTCCATTTCCTCAATCGCGTCTTCCACCGTCATGGGCACAAGCACGTAGGATTTGGAACGGACGACTTTCTTTTCGGGCTCCTTAACCGTCTCTTCCACAATGGGAAGCGCAAAATCAAGCTCCTTAATCTTAAACTTTTTGGATTTGATTTTGTCGTGGTGACGAATAATCTGTTTTTCCAGCTTGGGGATAGCAAGGTCGATGTTCTCGTACATGTTGCCGCCGGCGACTTCCGCACGGACTATTCCGCCGGTGACGGAAATGGTAATTTCAAGCGTTTCGACGTCCTTGGACTTTTTAAGCAGTATTCTTGCTTTGGTGTCGTCGTCGAAGAACTTGTCAAGCTTATCCACTTTGCGGGTGATGATGTCCTTAAGCTTGTCGCTTGCGTTGTAGTTTTTACACAGAAATTCAATTTTCATGATAATGCCCCCTTGCTTTATGAGTATTGCGGATAATTGCCTTATCCTGTAAAAAGTATAACACAATTCCGCCCTAAAGTAAATAGGTTTTTTTATTTTATTTTAATTTGACCGTTTTCTATGTCAACGTGCACGGTGGAATTTTCGCGAATCTTTCCCGAAATCAATCCTTCCGCGATATTATCCTCGATGTTCTGTTCGATAACTCTGCGAAGCGGACGCGCGCCGTACTCTATGTCGTAGCCCTTGTCCACGATGTAATCAAGCGCTTTCGGCGTAATGTCCAGAGTTATGCCGCGCTCCGACAGCGTTTTTTCGAACTTATCCAGCATAATGCCCGCAATTCTGCCGATGTCCTCCCTCTTCAGCGAATGGAAGAAACATACGACGTCGATACGGTTCAGAAATTCGGGCTTGAAATGACGCTTCAGCGCCGCAGTCAGAATTTCCTCGGTTCGTTTGTCGTCGGCGTTGACTTCGCCTGAATTAACCGAGAATCCCAAGGCGCGCGGCGCGGCTTTGAGTTCTGCCACACCCACGTTGCTGGTCATTATTATAATGGTGTTTTTAAAGCTTACGGTACGGCCCTGCGAATCGGTGACTCTTCCGTCGTCCAGCATCTGAAGCAGAATATTGTATATATCGGGATGAGCCTTTTCTATTTCGTCGAACAATACGACCGAATAGGGCTTACGCCTTACCGCCTCGGTAAGAATTCCGCCGTCGTCAAACCCCACGTATCCCGGAGGCGCGCCGATAAGCTTGGATACGGAATGAGCCTCCATATACTCCGACATATCGATGCGGATTATAGCGTTTTCGTCGTCGAACATTGCTTCCGACAGCGCTTTCGTAAGCTCGGTTTTTCCCACGCCCGTGGGACCCAGGAACAAAAAGCTGCCTATGGGACGGGACGGATCCTTAAGCCCTGCACGTGCGCGGCGAATCGCCTTTGCGACGGCGTTTACGGCCTGATCCTGGCCTATTACGCGCTTATGCAGTATTTCCTCAAGGTGCATAAGGCGCTGGGACTCGCTTTCGGACAGCCTTGTTACGGGAATTTTGGTCCATTTGGACACTATTTCGGCAATCTGTTCCGGGCCGATGACGCAGGAGTCGTGCTCGGCCGAGCGGTACCAGTTAAGTCTGTTCTCGTCGATTTTCTTCTTAAGTTCCATACAGCGGCGCTTGTATTCGTCGGCAAGTTCGTACTCCTCGCGGCGCACGGCGTCCACTTTCTTCTGCTCAAGCGATTTAAGCTCCGCCTCCATATCTTTCTGAGAGTCGGGTACGGTGTTTCCGCTTACTTTGGCGCGGCTCATAGCCTCGTCTATAAGGTCAATCGCCTTGTCGGGAAGAAAACGGTCGGTTATATAGCGGTCGCTTAGCTTTGCCGCCGCCTCGATCGCTGCGTCCGACAGCTTAACTTTATGGAAAGTCTCGTAATTTTCCTTGAGCCCTTTAAGTATCTCGATCGTTTCTTCCACCGTGGGCGGATTGACTATAATGGGCTGGAAACGCCTTTCAAGCGCCTTGTCCTTTTCAATGAATTTACGGTATTCCTCCGTGGTGGTGGCGCCTATGGTCTGAAGTTCGCCTCGGGCAAGGTAAGGCTTCAATATGTCCGCGGGAGAAACCTCCCCTTCCTTTGAGCCCGCCTGCGCAAGAGTGTGCAGCTCGTCTATAAATACGATTATGTTGCCGTTGTCGCGGATAAGGTCTATTGCGTTTTTAAGCTTTTCTTCCAGCGCGCCGCGATATTTTGTTCCCGCCACAAGGCTGCCTATATCCATGGAAAAGATTATCTTATCCTTAAGCAGCTCCGGCACGTTGCCTTCCACTATGGCTTTCGCCAGGCCTTCCACCACCGCGCTTTTGCCTACGCCCGGCTCACCTATCAACACGGGATTGTTTTTCGTCTTGCGGCACAGTATCTGTATTATGCGCTCGATTTCCTCTTTTCTGCCTATTATGGGATCTATTTTATGCTCCCGCGCGCGTTTGGTTATATCCACGCCCATGTCCGCAAGCTGTCCGGGAAGTTCCCCGCCCGAAGCGTTTTCCCCGTTTTCTCCGCCCTCGTCTGCGCCGGCGGCAAGTATGGCCTTAAGCCTTTCCATAAGCTCCGGTATATTTATTTTAAAGTAGTCGCGAAGTATGCCCGAAGCAAGGCTGCCCTGATCCAGCAACATGCAGTAAAGGAAATGCTCGGTACCCACGGCGGTTCTTCCCAAGCTTTGGCACAGACGGAAAGCCGTCTGAAACATGGCTTTAACCCTGCCGGTATAGTCCGCCTCTCCCATAAGCATGACGTGCATGGATTCCGAGAACAATTCGTCCGCAAAAGAAAGATCCACGCCGCGTTCCTTTAAAAGTTTACCTGCCGTGCAATCCGTGTTTTTTATAAGTCCGTATAATATATGTTCCGTCCCGATTTCGGGATTTGCGTATTTTTTTGCAGCCGCCCTTGCGTCTTTAAGCACGCGGTCGAGATTTTCGGTAACTGCGTATTTCATAATATAATTCTCCTTTTTTGAAAGCTTTTCCGTAAGGAGACGGTATTCTTTTGCAGATTTGCCCCCTTAAAGATAAAGCCGATTAAAAATTTTGTCCGATTGTGCGGATAGACAGAATTCGGTTTGAAGTTGACTTTTCGTCCCGATTCGATTGATGCGCCCGTTTTATGGCGCGTTGATTCCGATAAGTTTGTTTTTATAATTTCTGTTTGTGACGAGTTGACTTTGTAAAAGTTTGTTTAATGTTTATTGTGACCGGTTGACTTTGCGTTTACATATTATAAAGGCGTTTTATAAAGGCGTTTCAGCCCACGATTTCCTTAAGCGCCTCACGTACGCATTCCGCGCGGTAAACGTCGCGTTCCTCGGGCGTGTTAAGCGGTCTGTCCGCCGCGCTTATAAGGTTATACGGCTGAAGCGACGTCATAAGCTCATCCAGCGCGAAAACTCTTTTCACGGGGATAAGCTTGTAATAAGCGCCCAGCTTAATAAACGCGAAATAACGGATAAGTTCCTGATTCGAAAGGCGGTAGGCGTTTGCCGCAATGCCGTAAGCGCGCATGATTTCGTCCTTAACGGAGATTTCGCGAGTGGCGATAAGAAATTCCCGCGCGCGCTCCTCCGCCTCCGACAAGTGATTTACGGCGGTGCGGACAAGTCCCAGTATGTCGTTTTCCGTAAGTCCCAGCGTCCTGCGATTGGAAATCTGATAGATGAACCCTATGGCGTCGCTGCCCTCACCGTAAACGCCGCGTAAGGCAATGTTAAGCATGCCCAAAGCATTGACGCTTTGCATAAGAGTGTCAGTGATAGTAAGCGCGGGCAGAAACATCATTACCGACGCGCGCATACCTGTCCCGAGATTTGTGGGACAAGCCGTAAGATACCCCAGTCTTTCGCTGAAAGCGAATTGAGCGTTTTCTCCGATGCGGTCGTCAAGACCGTCCACAAGCCTGTAAGCTTCTTCCAGCTTAAGCCCGCTTAAAATAACCTGCTCCCGCACATGGTCTTCTTCGTTAAGCATTACGCTTAAGGTTTCGTCGTCGCCCACGATTACGCTGCCGAACGGGCATGACGCGACAAGCTCCTTGCTGATGAGATGTTTTTCCACAAGCGCGCCCGCCTCCGACTCGTTAAGCCGAGCGATGTTGTACAGCTTGTAGCCTTTCCCGAGCGCTTCGTACACTTTGCCCGCGACTACGTTTGCCTGACCTGCGCCGATTTTGGACGGGAAAGGAATACCCTTAAGGTTACGGGCGAGTCTTACGCGAGTACTGATTACCGAATCTTTCATGTTTTCCGTCACGTAAAATCCCCTCCTTAAACGCCCTGAGATTCGTTTTTCAGCTTTTTGAGCTTAAGATTTATTTTGGCGGCGCGCTCGTAGTCCTCCGCGTCCACGGCTTTTTTAAGTTCCGCTTTAAGTCGGGCGTACTCTCCCTCCACGGTGGAAGCGGCGACCGAAGGCATCTTGCCGACATGGATAAGTCCCTGCTGCATCTGCGAAACGCGCGGAAGTATCAGGTTTGCAAATTCTTTGTAACAGTTTTCGCACCCCACGTAGCCGGTATTCAGAAACTCCTCCTCGGTAGTGCCGCACTCCCTGCACACCCGCTTTTTCTTAGCCGTACCGAACGCGGAAGAAAAATCCGAAAAAAAGGCGTTGGCAAAATCGCTTTTGCCGCCCGTCACGAATTTCCTTCTGCACTCGGAGCATAGATGCGTTTCGGTCTTTATACCGTTATATTGTCTTATGGTATGATAAGTAGCTTCGTTTTTTTTGCAAGCATCGCAAAGCATTAAAGTTTTTCCACCTCTTTCGGTTTTACTTTTGACATATTATATATTACGCTTTCGGCTAAGTCAAATATTTTAACGAAATTTTATTTATAGATTTTTAACCCCATAACGCTTGCCGAGTCGAGTCCCGAAACCTACTTTTTTATCAAAAAAATTCATTAAATCTGCCCCTTTATGACCGCTGTTTGCTTGCAAATTTCCTTTTTCTGCGTATAATATTGTCTTAACTCAAATACAAATATAATATCGGTTCGGCTTGTCCCAGGACAAAAAGCCGTACAACGAAAAACGTCAGAAACAGGAAGTAACGACAAAATGTTTGATTTCTTTACGTCCCAATCTTCATGGATTATACTGCTTGCGGGCGTTGCCGCAGGGTTTGTGCTGATAATTTTCGGCGGAGATTTTTTCGTGGATTCCGCGGTCTGGCTTGCCAAAATCACACATATCCCCCAAATGATAATAGGCGCGACGGTCGTAAGCATAGGGACCACTCTGCCCGAAATTTTCGTGTCCTTTACGGCGGCAGCTCAGGGGCGCACCGCAATGGCAGCGGGCAATGCGGCGGGCAGCATCTTCTGCAATCTTGCGCTTATACTGGGAATAACGCTTGCTTTTAAAACGGCGGCGGTGGACAAGCGCGAATTTTTACCGAAATTCATAATTTTCGCGCTGTCAAGCATTGTACTCTTTGTGTTTGCGCTTAACAAAAAAATCGGAATAGTCGAAAACGCCGTTCTTATCGGTATTTTCCTTGTTTTTATGATCGTCAACGTCGTAAGCGCAAGGCGGAAAATGAAAGAATACGCCGTCATGGGATCGGCCGGTCAAACCGGGATTTCCGACGAAAGCGTTGAAGAAAAGAAACAAAAACCCGCGATAATGATTCTTTTGTTCATCGTGGGTGCGGCGGGCATCGCCGTGGGCGCCAATCTGCTTATAGACACCGTAAGCGCGGCCGCCGCCAAGCTTAACGTGTCCGAGCAGATTATAAGCCTTACCGTCGTTGCGCTGGGCACCAGCCTTCCCGAGCTTATTACCGCGCTGACGTCTTTAAAAAAGAACAACGTGGAAATTTCCGTCGGAAACGTTCTGGGCGCCAATATTCTGAACGCCACGCTTATTACAGGCGGAAGCGGACTTATCGCGGGCGGGCTTACCGTGGCGGCAAGCGACTTTATGCCGCTGCTTCTATCCATAGGGCTTGCCATGGCTGCCGCAGCGGTGCTTATAATTCCCATACTGATCAAAGGCAGGACTTATCGCGCGCAAGGAATAACAATGACTTCTGTTTACGTCGCTTATACCGCTTTCATGATAGTGCTGGCTTCAGGAGTGTTGTAACGAAAGCAGGGTCAGTTTATAACTTATACGTTTAAAAACAGGAAAGCCGCCCTCACGATTAATTAAAGGCGGCTTTTTCCGTATTAAGTTTTCCTTATTCGGTGCTCGGTTTCAAGTTTTTTTGCAATTTCTTAATTTAACAAGCGGCAAATTAAGCGAAAACAAGCTCTGCAATTGCGGTTAAAAGCGCGGTTTGCGTTGTAAAAACACCTGTTATTTGCAGTCGGGTATCGCCCTTAAGAGAAGTTTTACTCAGACAGAAAAAATTTCAGACTCTTAAAGCTGTTCTATTTCCACGCCGGCTTCCTTTAATAGCTGCAAAGAAAAGTCGTCGGGATAACCGTTACGGTAAACGATGCGCACGATTCCGCTGTTTATTATCATTTTGGAACATATAACGCAGGGCTGATGCGTGCAGTAAAGCGTTGCCCCGTCAATGCTGATTCCCATTTTGGCGGCCTGGATTATGGCGTTCTGTTCTGCATGGGTGGCGTAACACACCTCGTGACGGGTGCCGCTGGGGATATTGAGTTTTCTTCTTAAACATTCTCCCCTTTCCTTACAGCTCATTATGCCCGCGCTGGCGCCGTTGTAGCCCGTGGTAAGTATGCGTTTGTTTTTGGCGATAACCGCGCCCACCTGTCTGTTTTCCTGAAAGCAGCTTGACCAGGTTGCGACTTCCTCCGCCATTTTCAGAAACCTTTCATCCCATTTCGTGTTTTTCATTGCGTCCATTTTTCTTTACCCGCACCAAAAATTTACGATATTATTTTACCACACATATCGAAAAATGTCGAGCGCTTTTTGCGCCTTGGCATTTGTTTGCAATTAAAACCTTCAAGTGTTAGCACTCTATAAGGTTGTTTGATAAATTTTTTTAAAAACACCCGTAATTCGCTTGCAAAAAAAATAAAAGTGATATATCATAATATAGCTTGATAAGGAAAGGTTTTCGGGCGGCGCGGCAAAAACGCGCATAAGTGAATCGGTTTCCGTTCGGGCGAATTAAACGCAAAAACAAATACGGAGGTATTTTTTATGAACATCAGACCTTTGTTTGACAGAGTGGTTATCGAGCCGATCGACGCGGAAGAAAAGACCGCAAGCGGCATCGTACTGCTTGCCAAAGATCAGGAAAAGCCGCAGATGGCCAGAATCATTGCCGTTGGCCCCGGCGGATACGTGGACGGCAAAGAAGTTAAAATGGAAGTTAAAGTAGGCGACAAAGTGTTGTGCAGCAAGTACGCGGGAAGCGAGTTCAAGGTAGACGGCAAAGAAGTCACCATCCTGCGTCAGAGCGACATTCTCGCCGTCGTGGAATAATCATTTCGGGAGGTTATGAATTATTATGGCTAAACAGATTAAAACGGGTGAAGAAGCAAGAAAGGCGCTGGAAAAAGGCGTCAACACCCTTGCAAATACGGTTAAAATTACGCTCGGCCCCAAGGGCAGAAACGTTGTCCTCGGTAAAAAATACGGCGCGCCGCTTATTACCAACGACGGCGTTACCATCGCCAAGGAAATAGAGCTTGAAGACGCTTTTGAAAATATGGGCGCTCAGCTTATCAAGGAAGTTTCCACCAAGACCAACGACGTTGCCGGCGACGGCACCACCACCGCTTGCGTTCTTGCGCAGGCCATCATTCGCGAAGGACTGAAAAACGTTGCGGCGGGCGCAAACCCCATCATCGTCAAAAAAGGCATTGCTGCCGCTACCGAAGCTGCCGTCGCGCATCTTAAATCCATCAGCAAAGTCATCGATTCCAAGACCAGCATCATGCACGTTGCGGCAAACTCCGCCGGCGACGAAAAAGTGGGCGAGCTTATTGCCGACGCCATGGAGAAAGTGGGCAAAGACGGCGTAATCACCGTTGAAGAGTCCAAAACCATGGAAACCAATCTTACCATTGTGGAAGGTATGCAGTTCGACCGCGGATACGCTTCCGCTTACATGGTAACCAACCCCGACAAAATGGAAGCTGTGCTTGACAATCCCCTTATCCTTATCACGGACAAGAAAATCAGCAATATTCAGGAAATTCTTCCCATACTGGAGCAGATTGTCAACCAGGGCGCTAAACTGCTTATCATCGCCGACGACATCGAAAGCGAGCCCCTTGCAACCCTTGTGGTCAACAAGCTTCGCGGTACCTTTAACTGCGTCGCCGTAAAAGCACCCGGCTTCGGCGACAGAAGAAAAGAAATGCTTAAGGATATCGCGGTTCTTACCGGCGGCACCGTAATCAGCGAAGAAACCGGACTTGAACTTAAAGAAGTTACCGTCGATATGCTGGGTAAAGCAAAACAGGTCAAAGTCGACAAGGATAACACCACCATCGTGGAAGGCGCAGGCAACAGCGAAGACATCAAGGCAAGAATCAAATCCATTCGCGCCCAGATGGAAGTCACCACCTCCGAATACGATAAGGAAAAACTTGCCGAACGTCTTGCAAAACTTTCGGGCGGAGTTGCCGTAGTCAACGTCGGCGCCGCAACCGAAGTTGAAATGAAGGAAAAGAAACTGCGTATCGAGGACGCGCTTGCCGCTACCCGCGCGGCCGTCGAAGAAGGTATCGTCCCCGGCGGTGGAGTTGCTTTGCTGACCGCAATCCCCGATATCAGAAAACTTGTCAAAACCCTCAGCGGCGACGAAAAGACGGGCGCTGAAATCGTGCTTAAGGCCCTTGAGGAACCCGTAAGACAAATCGCCATCAATGCCGGCATAGACGGGTCCATTATCGTAAACAATATTCTTAACTCCAAAAAGTCGTCCTGCTACGGCTACGACGCGCTTAAGAACGAATACGGCGACATGGTTGAACGCGGAATAATCGATCCTACCAAAGTCACGCGTTCCGCTCTTCAGAACGCCGCTTCGGTTGCTTCTACCCTGCTTACCACCGAAAGCGTGGTTGCCGATATCCCCGAGCCCGAGCCTGCTGCTCCTGCCGGCGGAATGGGCGGCGGAATGGGCGGAATGTACTGATAGTAATTCAGCCGAAAACGCTTATTTATAAAACGAAAAAAACCGCGACGGAAAAAAAGTGCGTGTCCCATAGGGATTTTTATAAACATTATATAATTGCACTTTCAAGCGGAGAAAAAATCGGATTCCATTACGGAGTCTGATTTTTCTTTTGTTGTGGTAATCAATTCAAATTGCAATCATCTTGTCTTTTTGATATAATATAGTAAAGAAAAACATTAACTGTTTCTTTATCAAAACTATGTTATAATAAAAATGACTTATTACGTGGAGCAAATAAGATGAAAAAACTTCCCAAACAACTTAAATAAGATGAAAAAACTTCCCAAACAACTTAAAAACGTGCTGTTCACGATAATTATATTGATTGTTGCGTTCGGGGTATCCGTTCTTTTACAAGACGTGCTTACGATACAAGAACACGTTACGACGGTGTTTGTTTTTGCCGTGTTTTTAGTATCTCTTTGTACGGACGGATATTGGTATGGTATCATTACTGCACTTGTAGGAATGCTTGCAGTAAATTGGGCTTTTACCTTTCCGTTTTTTGAATTTAATTTTACCATTCCCGCAAATCTTTTATCGGCTGTTATTATGATTGTCGTTTCCATATTAACGAGTATGCTTACGACGAAGGTAAAGCGTTCGGAAGAAATAAAAGCAATCGGTGAAAAAGAACAAATGAGAGCAAATCTTCTTCGTGCTGTTTCTCACGATTTAAGAACACCGCTTACGACCATTTACGGGGCAAGTTCCACAATGATAGAAAATTACGAGAGTGTTCCCGATGAACAAAAACTTAAAATATTGGGCGGTATCAAAGAGGACGCGCAATGCCTTATCCGTATGGTGGAAAATTTGCTGTCCGTTACAAAAATCGAAGAAGGAAAAGTAAAACTTATCAAAACCCCTACCGTATTGGACGAATTGATAGACTCGGTTATCGTAAAATTCAAAAAACACTATCCTACGCAAGAGATTGATTTGGATATTCCCGAAGAAATTGTCCTTATTGCTATGGACGCTATTTTGATAGAACAGGTGCTTATCAATCTTTTGGAAAACGCCGTTCAACACGCAACGGGAATGACGAAACTTTCCCTAAAAGTCTATGTAATTGACAATAAAGCCATTTTTGAAATAAAAGACAATGGTTGCGGTATTGCAAAAGAACGGCTTGAAACGATTTTTCAAGGCAATTACGAAAAGAGTGAAAGTCTTTACGATAGTCAAAAACGAAATGCAGGCATCGGACTTTCCGTTTGTGCTACGATTATAAAAGCGCACGATGGTTCAATTCATGTAGAAAACAACAAAGATGGTGGCGCAAAATTCCGCTTTTCGTTGGATATTGAGGAGATGAACAATGAGCAATAAATATAGAATTTTGATTGTTGAAGATGAAAATAATATACAAACGGTTATTTCTGCATTATTAGAAGCAAACGGTTATCAAGCAATTACAGCAAACACTTGTTACCAAGCAGAAATGTTGTATGGTTCATACTTGCCCGATTTAATTATTTTAGACTTGGGTTTACCTGATAAAGACGGTAGCGAGTTGATATCAAAATTACGAGAAAACGATTCCGTTCCTATTATTGTTTTGTCTGCACGTAGCAAAGAAACAGACAAGGTAAATGCTCTTGATTTAGGGGCAAATGATTATATCACAAAGCCGTTTGGCTCGGCAGAACTTTTGGCACGAGTCCGTTCTGTATTAAGGAATAGCCGACATAATGAATTAGGACGATTGCCAAACGCAAAATTTATTGTTGGTGATTTACTTATTGATTACGAGGCGCGACAAATCTTTGTTAAAGATGAAGAAATTAAATTAACGCAAACGGAATACAATATTATTGCGTTTTTATCCGAACATTCGGGAAAAATGATGACGTATGCGACAATAATAAAAGCGATTTGGGGCGGTTGTGCGGACGAAAGCAGTATTAAAAAATTACAGGTAAATATGGCGAATATTCGCAAGAAATTCGGAGCGAAACCGGGCGAAGATTATTACATTACAAATGAACTTGGTGTAGGATATCGAATGAACGAAAAACCCGATTAAATTTAATCTTAACTAAATCTTTACTGTGTATATGTTATACTACAGAAGTAAAAATTTTATAAAAGGAGAAAAATGTGGACGACTTTCCTCGATGTAGCCTGCTAAACAACTTCTTTTGTAAATCTTCTATTTACAAAAGTATAAACGTTTATAGGCTAACAATGTATATTCTACGTTGTTAGCCGTTTTACTTTATACTAACATTTACAAATAGGAGAATTACAAATGGACATATTTTATCAATTATTATTACAGTTTATACTAATTTTACTCAACGCCTTTTTTGCGGCAACGGAAATAGCGATTATTTCTTTAAACGAAAAGAAAGTAAAAGCCCGTGCTGACGAAGGCGATAAAAAAGCAAAGAAGATGCTAAAAATCATCAAAGACCCGACGAAATTCCTTTCGACGATACAAATTGGTATTACGCTTGCAGGTTTTCTCGGCTCGGCATTTGCGGCAGATAATTTTGCGGAAAGGTTGTCGGGTTGGCTCGTTACAACGTTTAACGTTTCGGCGCAAGGTGCAAGCGTTATCAACACCGTTTCAGTTATTGTAATTACGTTAATCCTTTCTTACTTTACCCTTGTTTTGGGTGAACTTGTCCCCAAACGTTTGGCAATGAAGCATAAGGAAAAACTTGCTAACGGCGTATGTGGCGTTATTTCCGTTTTAACGGTTATCTTGAAACCCGTTATATGGTTTTTGACTGTTTCTGCAAACGGCGTTCTTCGTTTGTTTGGTGTAAAGCCTAACGATGACGACGAAGCCGTTTCGGAAGAAGATATCGTTCTTATGCTTGACGCAGGTGGCGACGAAGGTACTATCGACAAAGAGGATATCAAATACATAAAAAATGTTTTTAGACTTGACGGTATGACCGCAGAGGACGTGATGACACCGAGAGTGAGTGTCGTGCGTATATCTGACACTGCAAGTGATAACGAGATTATTCAAACGATTGAAACGGAAGGCTATTCTCGTATTCCCGTTTATTCGGGCGACGTGGATAATATTGTTGGTATTTTGTACGCGCGTGAATATTTGTTAAAGCGTGGAACGCCTAACTTTGAATTAAAACAAATTTTGAAAGAGCCGACGTTTGTTCCGAAAGGAAAATCTTTGGATATCTTGTTTAAGGAAATGCAAAAATCGCATACGCATATCGTTATTCTTATCGACGAATATGGTATGACTTCGGGTATCGTTACGATGGAAGATATTTTAGAAGAACTTGTGGGCGAAATTTGGGACGAACAAGACGAAGAGATAGAGCCGATTACAAAGGAAAGCGATACAGTATTTTTTGTGAAAACTAATATTTCCGTTGAAACGTTTTTTGATTATTTCAATTTAGTAAGAGATGAAAATATTAAATCTGCAACGGTAAATGGTTGGATTATAGAAAACTGTGAAGATATTCCCCAAGAAGGTTATTCCTTCGATTATGATAAATTGAGAATTACTGTTACGAAAGTGGAAAATACGCAAACGCAAGAAATTAAAGTAGAAATTTTAGAGCATATAGATATTGATAATTAAAAAAATATAAACAAAGAAAAAGCCAAAACCCAATATGACAACATAAATAGGTTTATGGCTATCGTAAAAAGATATAGCGATTTTGAAGAGATAACGCCTGAAATCTTACGTGCTTTCGTGGACAAGGTTATTATTCACGAAAAAGTAAAGGTTAACGGACATTACGTTAACACAATAGAAATTATTTACAACTTTGTCGAAGCCATAGATTTACCTGACTTCGATGCACATTTAAGAGAAGAAAACTAAATAGAATGAGAAAAGGCGTGGCATCACGCCACGCCTGACTCTTCAAAGACAGCACCTACCGCAAAAAATCCCTATTGGACACGCGGTAACCCGTTGCGGTTTTTGTTTTGACTTTTATTAACGACATGATTTTATCATTAAAGAGGTTATCCGTCGCCGCAGTTGTTTTACAAAAACTTATGAAATGCCCGTAATCTTACTCGAATTAAAAACACATAAATCCATTACAAAAATTTACTGAAAAACAGTCAGACACGGAAAGCGTAATTTTACATAAAAAAAAGAGAAAGTTACTTAAAATCCGACATACTACACGAAGACTTTTCGAATCCCGACAAAAGTTTCACAAGGAAAATCCGTCAATGCGATTCAACGCTTTATGTGTGAAAGAAATAAGTCCCTTCCTCTTTTTAACGAGCCGAAACAAACGTCGGCATCTATATTTTCAAGGAAGGGATAATATCGGCTTAAAATCCGCGCAACACTTAAAACGTAAATCCGTTTTTATTGCGTCGACCGTCTTTATCGGTTCCTTGTAATTATAGAATGAGAATAAAGACGCTTTTTTATGCGGAGTTATCGAAAAAAATAAAAAATTTTTTGTTTCCCATAAAAAAGGACGAAAGCTAAGTCAAATTGCTTCCGTCCCGTTTCATCAGGATAAAAAATAAGCCGAATTCTGCATTTTTTTAAGATAAGCTGTTGATTTCGCTCATTTTAAATATGAATTTTTCCTCTTTGGTACCGCGGAAGAAGTCGGAGGCGAAAATGCGGTTTACGAAGGAAATTTTTTCCAGAAGAAAAAGCGAACGATTTTCGATATCCTTATAATAATTTTCATCGACCTCAGGCGAAACGTACTTGATGTTCTTCAGCGTGGAGAAATATATTTTATCGGTCATGAAAACATCGTACGCGCGCGAATAAAGTACGCTTTCCTCTTCGGAAAACACGCTGTGCCCGTAATAGAGATTTTCAAAATACCTTATTCCAAGAAGACTGAGGATCGTGGGAAGAATGTCCGCAGTGCAGGTAAACTTGTCAATCTTGACGGTACTCTCCTCGCCCGCGCCTATTTTTATCATAAGCGGCACTCGGTAAAGGTCGGTCACGTTCTTATCGGTTTGAGTATTCAGATAAATGTCTTTTACGTAATTGGACAACGATTGATAATATGTATTATGATCGCCGAAAATCACGATAAGCGTATTATCCGTAAGCCCCTTCTCGTCAAGGTAATCGGTTATCGCACCCACTGCTCTGTCAAGTTCCATTGCAGCGGCGGCGTAATAACGGAAAGTATTGGCGTTCTGGGAAGCCGTATCCATCCCGTCGGATAAGGGCAGAATACCGTAGCTGTCCATGATGTCGTAATATTTTTCAAGATTCTCGCGGTAGCCGTACTGTCCGTGCGTGGTGATGGTCGTAATGTAAGTATTGAACCTTCTGTCCGTAGGGAACATCTGCTCCTTACAGGCGGCGATCATCTCGCTGTCGAGATTACGCTCTCCAAGGTCGATATAATTGGTCATCGACTCCCCCGTCATGTCCTCGGAAGAGACAAACGACTCGAATCCCACCGCCTGAATCAGATATTCGTTACGGTTGTAAAACGTGCGAGTACCGTTGTGATAAGACACGGATTTTACGCCGTAAAGATCGTTCATTATGTTGGGAAGACTGTAAGCGATGTTGTTTTCGGGATAGTCGTAGTTTAGATAATAATCCAAAGGATAGTTGCCGATAAGCGAAAGATTTTCCGCAATGTCCGTTTTTTCGCGGGCATGGAAATTGGTCATCGCCACCGAATGGTCGTAAAACTCGTAAAGATTGGGATAAAGCTGTCTTAAAATCTGCTCGTCGGCTTTATGGCCGTTGGGAAAAGCCGTAGTATCGCGCATAAAAGAGAACCACTCAAAGCTTTCCGCAAGTATGGTTACGACATTGTAGCCTTTTGCCGCACCGAAGCGAGGCACCGTATCGCTGCTGACTTTTTTATAAATAAAGTCGTCGATTTCCTGAAGGTCGCCAGTTTCGGTTTTTTTGAAAACCCCTTCATAAATCTCGGAAGCAAAATTGCCGATTATACCCTTATCGGAATACACGCTTTCATTGGTTCCGTAAAGCTTGTTTGCCAGAAGAACGTCGTCTTTGTCCGCGTTAAGGGAGAAAACGACAAGCGTGGAGTGAACCCCCGCCAGAACCGCAAGCATGCAAGGCAACACAATTTTGGTCATGCGCGTAAGTTCGGGTTTCGGGACGTAAGGAACGGGCATGCGCGCAAAGACTACAAATCCGCTTAAAATCACGCCGCCCACCGAAACATATGTAAAATTGATTTGCAGCTTTTCCACTATGCTCATGGCGTCGCCGCGCAGTTTGAACATGGAAAAATCAAAAATGGTGCCCGTCATCTCGTAAATTATCACGAAAACGAGGTCGCACACGAAAAACACGGCAAGCGCAATCGAAGAATATACGTGACGCGCGTAATTGTTGGGGATAAAAAACTGAATAAAAGTCAGCGCCGCAAGTATGGTGAAATACATCCACGGACTGCGGATGTAAAATTTACCGCTTGTGACGAAAACCGCGGTAAGCTCTATGACAATCGCGGCCGCAGCAAACAAGAACGGAATATAGTTGGTTTTGAAATATGTAAGTATCTTCTCTTTCATGGTTTCACAAAACGTACAATATAATCGTAAGACAATAAGTCAGTCCGAATCTTTGACCGGCTACTAGCCAGATGATTCCGTAGTAAACGCACAGCGCAAGGTAAAGCCAGGAAAACGAGGAAGCGGTGACGAAAAATTCGATTATTCCGAAAGTAAGCAGCAGCGATATCCCGCCGTAGGGAATGTATTTTCCGCCGACAAAAAGTTTCCTGAATCCCGTTTCCGTCAGAAAGATGAAGTACACCGCCAAAAGCAGTTTGACCGCCGCATAGGCGTACATGCAAAGATTTGACGCAAGCGTAAGTCCCGTGACTTTTTCTCCCAGTTCCAGCACTATTTTAAACTGAAAATTAAGCGCAATACCCACCGCAAGAATCGGCACAACGGTCATTGCATAAAGGATTGCGGTACGACGAAGGCCAAGCTTTTCCTCCCGCTTTATAAAAGGAGTGATTCCCGTCTTTTTGTAAAAGACTTTGTGAAAAAAGACGAAAAACAACAACAGGTAGACGGTCGCGCACGCCGCGAAAAGAATTTTCTCCACACTGCCGTAAAACAAAAGCGAAAACAGCGGCTTTTCCAAAAGATGAAACAGTTCCGACAAATACATGCCGCAAAGCAAAATCGCCGCCGCCAGAAAAAATTTCAAACAGCCGCGTCTTTCTTCCGCGTCGGGATTGAGACGGATAAAATTTTTACTTGTTTTTCCTTCCGTTTCCGTCATACCGTTATATTATAACACATTGATTTTTTTGAGACAAACTTTTTTAAGCCGCCGTAAAAAATTTCACTTTTTTACTTTATTTCAGTACAGCAATCTTGCAGAAGACGGAACAACCACCGCCGCGTCTTCACTGCCGTTTATGGTGAAATTACGGTTCAGAAGCTCTTTTTCCGGTACTATATATATACGTTTGTCTTTCCATATTGTCTCGCAATCGGCGGAAAAATATTTACCGGTGAACATGGCTTCTGCCAGCACGCTGTTGATATGCACAATGGCAGTGCGGTATTTTTTGTCCGCAAACAGCCGCTTGAGTCCCGCTTTTATCTTGCGCGCCACGTAGTCCACGGACTGGGCGTGAGCGTCGCCGTTGCAGAACGGGCATTTGTCCAAAAGGACGGTGCTGAGTTCCCTTCCCACCTTTTTGCGCGTAATTTCCACAAGGCCCAAAGCGGACATGCCCATCACGCGGGTTTTTGTCCGGTCGAAAACAAGCTCCTTTTTCAGTTCTTCCACCACTGCGTTTTTATGCTCCTCTTCCGTCATGTCGATAAAATCGACGACGATAATTCCGCCGATGTTCCTTAGCCGTATCTGCCGCGCGATTTCCTTTGCCGCGTCCAGATTTGCCCGAAAAACGGTTTCCTCGTGGTTGGACCCGCGCGCGAACTGAGCGGTATTGACGTCAATGACGGTAAGCGCCTCCGTGTAGTCGAAAATCAGCGTCACTCCGCTTTTAAGCTTTACCCGCCGGTCGAGAAGTTTGTCCACTTCTCCCAGGATATTGAAGGCATCGAACATATCATACTGCCCCTCGTAATACCTTACCCTGTCGTAAAACTTGATATTGCGTTCCTTCATCGCTTCGGTAAGCGAACGTACCGTTTCGGCGTCGTTGCATACTATCGCCTCTATATTGGAAGAAAGCATGTCGCGAACCGTCCTGAAAATCAAATCGCCGTCGCTGTAGACCATTTTAATCCCTTCCGCCTCGTTATATGCGGTCACGATCTTCTTCCATTGCTGTATAAGTCTTTTTACTTCGGTCGTTATTTCGTTTTTCTTTGCCTCTAAACACGCGGTGCGCGCGATGAACCCGCTGTTTTCGGGTTTTAATTTAGTTAAAAATTCGGTAAGCTTTTCCCGCGTTTCCGGATCGGTGATCTTGTTCGATACCCCCACAAAATCCAGATTGGGCAGAAATATGACGTATCTTCCCGGCAGCGTAACGGTGGTAGTCAACCTTGCGCCCTTGTTCCCAAGCTCCTCTTTCGTGGCCTGAACCATGACGTAATCGCCTTCTTTGACGTCAAGAAGCTTGGGCATGACTCCCGCCGCGCCCAACACGGTCTTGTGACCCAATGCCTCCTCAACGGACAAAAAGCCGTTTCTGGCATTGCCGAAATTGACAAACGCGGACTGCAACCCCGTCAGCACGTTTACTACTTTTCCTTTGTAAATGTTACCCGTGATATACGACGATTGCTTATATTCTACGTAATGTTCCTTAAGTTTGCCGCTTTCAACCAGCGATACGCTGGACATATAAGATTCGACGTCTACCAAAATCAAACCTGTTTTCACTTTTACACCGACAAAAAAAATTATTTTACGCGCATATTATAGCATATTTTATCGGTCAAAACAACGAATTAAGGCATATTGCTTGAATTTATATCGTTTTTTCGGCGTTTTTTTTGCGCGTTTTTTCCGCTTTTTTGAAAGGCGCAGGCTTGTATTACTTCCGATACGGTTCCGCCGTAGGCTTCGGACGGAAGACGCTCCAGGTCGCACTCGGAAAACTCCGCCAACGGGCGAAGATTGGCGTCCACTACGAAGAATTCGGTATAATAATTGGAATTCAGCCACTTGAAAAGCATGCGCGACGGGGCGTCCGCGCGCAGCATTATCCTTTGAATGCGCACTCCTTTCTTCGCCTTTTTGCTTCTTACCGAAAGCTGATACAGCCTTTGATAACGGCACCTGTTGTCCGGTATTAAAGTGGACAGTATTATAAACGCGGACATGGACGCATACGAGAGATTAGCCCCGAAAAAGCAGGACGCAACGAACAAAGCCGCAAACAGCACTCCCGCAACGTAACCGCAAATCCTCAGCTTTTTATAGGCGGCTGCGCGGTTATGCTTTCGCGAAAGCAAAGCAAGCACGATTCTTCCGCCGTCAAGAGGATAAACGGGCAGCAGATTTACCGCCGCTATCGATAAACACGCATAGGCGAAATTTTCCGTAAAAAAGTAAGTTTCAGGTACTATCCACCAAAGCGCGATGCAGAAAATCAGAAGTATGACGTTAAGCAGCGGCCCCGCGGCGGCGATTAAACACTCGTCGCGCCAGTCGGCGTCCTCAAATTCCCCTATGAGCGCGGCTCCGTACGGCATAAGCCTGAACTCGTTAAGCGCGTATCCGAGTTTTGACGCGCAACGGGCATGGGCAAGCTCATGCAGAAGGACGGCCGTAAAGTAGGATACAAACTGGCCGAAAAAGCCGAAAAACGTCATTGCAAGCGCAAGGACGTAGACGAATACAGATACACGGATTTTCAAGGTCAGACTTCTTCCCCGTCGGACAAAAAGTACTCCGCTATTTCACTGTAGCCAAGCTCTTCTTCGTCGGTAAGAACGTCGTAACAAACCGCGCTGCGGACAAATTCTTCCGCTTTCATAAAAATCGGCAATCCGCTTGCCTTGCCGCCGAAAAGCAGCGCCACTATCGCCCCCGCGCAGACGATTCTTATAAAAAGCCGGAAAAAATACCCCCGCGGCTTCCTTTGCGGTTTTTCCTCCTTAACGCTGCCCACAACAACGTTTGCTTTTGCGATTCCGTCGTATTTACTCATTGCCGCCTCCGGTTTAAGTATATGAAATCAGCCGCTCCGATATGACGGATACGGCTGAAACTAAAAAAGGAGAATAACGGTTGTCTTAAGCTTTTTACACCAGCATGCGACCTATGTCGATAAGGCGGTCGGTTACCGCCCTGACAGTAAGTATATAGTCGCCGTTTTCCGTGATGTCGATGTAAACTTTAAGGTCGTCTGCGTTAAGATACATGTAATTGGTAAGAAGTTTGTACTGGTCGGACTTAAGTACGCGCAACATGTTCTCGATTGCGGAAACCTTATCCTCCATCACCACTTTCTTTAACCTTTGTCTTACGGGTGCGTTTGATTTGGCGGGCATAACAAAAACTCCTTTCCTTGAATTTTCAGACTATTTTACGCATGCGGCGTTTTATTCCGCCGAACAGTCCCCTGTATTTTCTTTGCGCGTCGTAAATAGCGCCGCTGCCGAAATGAATGTTTCTGCAAAGAAGCTCCGTCGCGCGGTAACCGTCGCTGCGCTTTTTGCAAGGCTCCGACAGCGAGCTTAACGCGTTTATTCCGTCGTCTTCGGGTACGACGCCCGCAACGGACACGCCCAGCATCTCCGAAACGTCGGCGGCGGTAATCGTTTCGCCCGAGTACTCTTTGTCGCCGCGCACGCGGTTCAATACAACGGAAATCTTTTTTATCTCGTAACTTTTAATAAGCTTAATAACCTTATCGGCGTCGCGTATGGCGGACAGGTGCGGAGTGGTCACCACAAGAGCTTCGTCGGCGGAGGCCACTGCGCGGTGAAACCCGAGCTCTATCCCCGCGGGACAATCGATGATTACGTAATCGAAACGCGTTTTAAGCGACGCGGTGACTGCTCTTACGGATTGGGCGTCCACGCGGCTTTTATCGTAACTGTGCACTGACGGCAGTACGAACAATCCCGTTGTCTGCGTATCCTCGATAAGCGCCTGTTTGACCCGACAGCGGTTTTCTATCACGTCCACGATATCGTAAACGACCTTGTTTTCCACACCCGTCAGAACGTCAAGATTGTTAAGCCCCATGTCCGTGTCCACAAGTACTGTTTTCAGCCCCATCGACGCGAAAATTCTGCCCATATTAACGGTAAGAGTGGTCTTGCCCACTCCGCCTTTGCCTGATGTAACCACTATCGATCGCGCCATTGGTTGTGCCTCCTTTTCCGCGTACTGCCTTTCCATTTTAACGCTTTGAAACGGGAAAATTTTGGCGAAAAAGACGAAAAAAGTACTGTTTTTGGAAAAAGACCGCTTTATAAAAAAAACTGATTCGTTTCTTTAGCCTGTTTAAGTCGTCGCATGTCCTGCGATTTTAATTATGATTAACGTTAAACTTATCCGCTTGCCTTATCGGTTAAACTCATCCGCTGCTTATTTTGAGGCAAGGTTTATTTTAAATCCTTAATTATAGAAAATCCGTTATAATAAAGTAATGTCGCGTCGGGCGATAATGATAAAAGCAGGTAACGGTAATTTTCCGTACACACAGGATAAAACATTTTAAAACATATAAACGTTTTTTTTAAAAGCTTGCGAGCGACGTATAATTGACGTTTTATTTCTTCCGAATCAAACGGATATAGTTTAACGAAACGGGTTTAAATGAAAACAACGGAAAAACGCGAAATCGAGACATAAAAAAATCCGACGGAAGTTATCGTCGGACTTATTCTGCAACATTGATTTCTGTATGTGGTTTCGGTTTTGTGTACAGATCGGTTTTACGGAACCAAGATAAGGTCACTGCTGGGCAAGTATTGCGTTAAGCAATTCCTTGTTCCCGAGGAGTTTTCCTGCGCCCGATATCGCCGTATATTCGGGATCCTCGCCTATCGTTACGGGAATACCCAGGACTTCCTTGAGGACCTTGTCAAACCCAGGCATTTTGGAAGCCCCGCCCGCGGCGAAAAGTCCCATGCCGTGTATGCCCGAAGCAAGCTCCGGCGGGCAAAGATTGGTAATCCCCTCCACCGCCTCGGCGATACGGGCGTAATAAGGCAAAAGCGCCTCATACACGTCGGTGGCGTAGACGTTAAGCGACGAAGGCGTCATGGTATTGGTATTTATGCCCTTTACTTCCATCGACGCGATGTCGTTGGGATAAAGACTGCCTATTTCCTCTTTTATTCTGCGTGCAGTGGCGCTGCCCACTTTAAGGCCGTATTTCCCCACGAGAAAATCGATAAGCGCCTTATCCATCATGTTGCCGCCCACGTTGACCGAGCAGCCTGATATAGTGCCGCAAAGGCTTATAATGGCAATTTCGGTAACGCCGCCGCCCACGTTGACGACCAGACCGCCCTCCGCGGAAGCGACGGGAAGATCAAAGCCGAGAGCCGTCACGATAACGTTGTCGACAAGCATGATTTCGTTTACGCCCGAAGCGCGCAGAACGTCCTCGTAAACTTTACGCTCACCTACAGTAAGACCGGTGGGAACGGCCAAAAGAGCACGGATGCGCGGAAATATTACGTAAGAAGGCAAAATTCTTTTGATAAACTCCTTCATCAAAACCACGCAGGCGTCGGCGTCGACGATGTAACCGTCCGCAACGGGACACACCACAGTGGTTTTTTCGGGCGCGCGGCCTTGCATCTGCACGGCTTTGCTGCCCGCGGCAAGCAGTTTCTTGTTTTCGTTTTCGCCGATAAAAGCCACGACGGTAGGCTCCCTCAGCACCACGCCCGAACCCGAAAGGTAAATCGACGTAAACGAAGTGCCTATTTCGATTGCGACATCCATGACCGCCATTTAGAAAAATTCCTCCAGAGTTTCCTTAAGTAACTTAACCGGGAGACCGACTACGTTGTCTTTGTCGCCCGTAATTTTCCCGACGAGAGGTTTAATCGCCTCATCCTGTATGCCGTATCCGCCGGCTTTATCGAAGGGCGCGCCGCTTGAAACGTACTGTTCCACGACAAGGTCGTCGTACGGCAGAAATTCCACCTTAGTGACTTCAGCCGCGGTAACGGTTTTTTCGCCGTTAACCACCGCTATGCCCGTGATAACATTGTGAACGTTGCCGCACAATAATCGGAAAAAAGACCGCGCTTCTTCCTTAGACGAGGGTTTTCCCAGTATTCTGCCGTCTGCGACCACAACGGTATCTGCGCCTATCACCGTCCCGCCGATACGGGCGAAAACCGCTTCGGCTTTTTTCAGGGCGAGCTTCTTTACAAGCTCCGTCGGGTCGGAAACGGCAATGTTCTCGTCCGCGCCCGAAGGCACTATTCTGACCTCAAGCCCCGGGATTTTCTTAATAAGCTCACGCCGTCGAGGGGACGCGCTTGCCAAAGTGACAATCATAAAATTTCCAGATTTTTTCTGAATGCGCGCGCAAATTCCGCCCCAGCGCCCATGGCGTCTTTGATTTCCAGCGAGGCGTCGCCTTCCACTTCCGTCTTCATTATTACGGAGTCGCCCAGGACGTCGCAGTTAAGCGATTTTACCGCGCCCGTCATGGAGCGGTCCAGACTTTCGGCAATGCGGAGAATAACGCTTAAACGCATGACGGCGACGAGATCTTCTTCGCGTAAAAGATCTTTGTACTTGTTCCATTCGGCAATGTTGAACTCGTCTTTTCTGGTGCCTTGCGCCACAAACGCCGCCAGCACCAGATCCCTGTGCGACACGCCGTAAAGATTGGAATTTACAATAAAGTAGAAGCTGTGACGGTACCTGTCGTAAAACTTGATGCGGGAGCCGCTGTCGTGCAGAAGCGCGGCGATGCGCAATACTTTAACGTACTGGCGCGGCAGCTTATGCAATACCCTTAACTGTTTATAAAGCTGCACTGAAAGATTGCACACCTGTTCGGCATGCGGAATGTTGACTTCGTAATAGCTCATAAGCGTATATGCAGAATAGCCCAGAACGTCGCTTAAAGGCTTTTCTATGGTGGAAGGAACGGCGTGATTGAACATAATTCCTTCGCGTATGCCGGCGCCGGAAATGACTATGTTTTCAAACGTCGTAACGTCGAAAAAGCTTTTGACGGCAGCAAGAGCGGCAACGAATATGTCGGCACGGTCGGAATTAAGCCCTTTGATTTTGCTGCGTTTTTCGGGCTCCAGCACTTTAACCATGTCGTAAACGCTTTCGAAATCGTTTTTGGACACGTTGAAATTGTGAAGCATGTCCAACGGATAACGTTTGATGCGTTTCACGATGCGCGCAAGGTTCCTGAACGATCCTCCCACGCCCACGAACTGCACGTCGGGATCCAATTCCTTAAGCCAGCTTATCTTCTTAAGCTGCTCGAAAACATAAGTTTCGATTTGTTTCGCCTGCTCCTCCGGTTTAAGCGAGGGGTCGTTGAAAAGGTCGCTTAACGTAATGGTGCCGAAAGGCAGATTTTCGCGGTTTAGGACGTTGCGGCGGTTGTAATGAATGAGTTGCAGACTGCTGCCGCTGATGTCCATGATAACCGCTTTGGGCACGTCAAGCGAATTTATTACGCCGTGATAGATGTGCATCGCCTCTTCTTCCTCGGACAAAACCTTGAATTTGAAGCCGCAAACGGCGTTGATTTCCTCGATGAAACTGCGTTGATTTTTAGCCCTGCGCACCGCGTTGGTAGCAAAAGCGTACACCTTGTCCACATTGTAACTGTCGCAAAGTTTACGGAACATTTTAAGCGTTTTTACCGCCTGCGCCACACGCGAAGGCTTTAAAAAACCGTCGCGATCCATGTCCTGACCGAGTCTGACGCTTTCCTTAAGCTCGTCAAAAATGACGAAATGCCCGTTTGGCAAAATGTTTGCAAGCACCAGACGAGCCGTGTTGCTTCCAAGGTCGATTACCGCAATTTTTTCCACGATGTTTCTCCGAAAATATAGTTATAGTTTAATATCCTGAAATAGTATAGCACAAAAAAACTTGCTTGTATAGACCCTTTGAAAAAATAATTTAAATAATTTTTATGGGTTTTTTTTGGACACTTTGCACACATGACGTAAAACCTGCGGATTTGATGCGCAAGCTTTGGAAAATCCGCGCCGAACAATTTACATTTTCCGACATTTATGATAAAATTAACATCAAGGTGACGGAATCATGAAAAACAAAACGGCCGTTTTTACGGTACTTATAACGGGAATATTGCTTATTGCGGCGGCAGGCGTTTTTGCTTTGCCCGCTTTCGCGCTTTCCGCGGACGCCGTTTATTACCGCTTTGACGGAATAACCGCCGTTTACGCGGACGGGAACGGTTACTGCGTGGCGGACGAAAACGGCCTTGCCTGCTTCGACGCACAGAACAACCGTACCGCGCTTATAAGGGACCTGAGCGGCGCAAGCGCGCTGTCGGGCGGCGCGGGTACGCTTGCGCTTAAAGAGGGCAAAGTTTATACATATTCCGCCGAAACGGGCGTCGTCGGCCTGCTTATAGAAGACGCAGACTTTTTTATCGAAAACATAGCGGTAACGGGCGAAGGAATATATTGCTCCTACGGCGACAGGATTATAAGATATTCTCTTGAAGGCGTCAGGGACGACGGCTTTACGATTGTATGCGAAGGCGCCGTTGCCGGTATGACAAGCTTTAACGATAAAATATATTACTCGGTTGTGAACGGTGCGCGCTGCGACATATACGAGGCGGGCAAAGAAGAAGCCGTTTACGCCGGCCTTTACTCTTTCGGTAAAATCGCCGCCACGTCGGACAATATTTACGCGGTGGACAAAACGGGCAATCTTGCTTTCGTAAACGACGACGGTCTTAATCCCGTAACGACGGGAAGATATGTCGTTGCCGCTTTCGGTTACGGCGAAAATATCTATTATGCGACCGATTTGGGGGAAGTTTTTCTTGCGGACGCCTTGGGTAACGAAACGCTTATTGCCGCCTCGGAAAGCGCGGAGGACGGCTTTTACTCCCACCCCCGCTATGCCGCGGCCAGAATGGGTTACATGTACGTATGCGATTATCTTAACGACAGAATCGTAACAATAAACTCCGACGGAACGGCTTCTTCGTTTCCTATAAGACGTCCCGTTTGGGCGTGCGTCAACAACAACGGCAACGTAATCGTAGCGCACGGCGGGAAAAAAGTAACGGTCTTCGAATCCGGCGCGTTCTCCTCTGCCTCCGCGGAATATTCTTTTGAGCAAAACGTCGCGGCTGTTTTCACGGACAACGCGGACAAGCTGTACGCATTAGCCGGAAATACGCTGTACGCTTTGGAAAACGGCGCGTTCTCCTCCGTCGTAAGCGACGTTGACAGCGCGTGCTTTTCCGTGGGCGGCGACGAATTTTACTACTCCCGCGGGAGCAAGGTTTACAAAAAGGACGGAACGGAAATTTTCGACGCTCAGTCCGATATTCTTTCTATGTGCGTTGATTCGGCGGGCAACTTCTTTACGGCTGTAAAACAAGGCGAAGGCTCGGCTGTAATAAAACGCTCGGCGGCGGGCGACGTAACCGTTATCAAAGACGATTGCGGCGGCGATAAAGTATCGGTAAGCATTTCGCTTGCGACGGCGGGCGACGCTGCGTACGGCGACCTTATCGTAACCGACTCCGCCCTGAGCACCGTAACGGTTATACCCGCTTCGGAATGCGGCGTTACCGTCAACGCGGACATACCCGTAGTCAAGCCTTTCGACGAGCAGAATTTAATCAGGCTGATAAAGACGGACTGCAACGTCTACTCCTCGCTGACCGAATCCGAAATAGTTTACTCTTTGAGCGCGGGACAGACCGTGATGACGGCGAAATACGATCTTGCGGAAAACGCCAACTTCAGTTACATCTGCGTCGAGGACGTCATAACCAAAAAACTTGTTTGCGGATTCGTGTTTAAGTCCTGCATAGGAGAAGCGGCTCAATACGCGGACCCGCCCGCTTCAACGGGCATCGTATATTCCGAAGGGAAAAACCTTTACGCTCTGCCCTCGCTTAATGCGGAAAAAATCAGGGAAAACCTTCCCAAAGACACAAGGATTTCGCTTTTGAGCTTTGCCGATTACGAGTGCGCGGGCATAAGATGGTATTTTGCGCAGCTTGAGGACGGCACGCGCGGTTATATTCCCGCAAGCGCCGTATCGGTAAGGAATTTTATACCCGACGGCATTCGCCCGCAATACAATGCGGTCATCAAATCTTACGAAGGCAGCGTCGGCGCGAAAGCATATGCCTTAACGGACGGAAAATACGAGGAAATTGAAAACTCCTTCCTGCTTACGGGCACTAAAATCGAGGTTGTGGGCGCGTTTGACACGTCTGAAAAATATACGGAAATCAAGTACTTTGACGAGCGTTTGGGCACCTGCACCTGCTTTGTGGAAACGGTTTATATCGACTATAACAATATTTCGGTGGTACAGATTATCGCAATCGTGCTTGCCGCGGTTACTTTTATACTGCTTGTAATACTGGTCGTGCGGCTTTATATGCGCAACAGAAAGCTTTAAAACGCGCGCGTTGCCTTTAACGATATTTTTCGCGGGGAGTTTTTTACAAAACATTTTTTTTGGTACACTGATCTAATCGGATTAAATAAAATCATGCCTGATTAAATAAGTAAAAAGACCTGTTTTAACATGGCTGGATTAAAACGATCGACTACGGCATAAACGCAAAACGCACCCTTGTTTCAGGATGCGTTTTTTCATATTTTTATATATTTTATTCTGAATTTATAAGCGGCAAAAATTATAACCGAAGATGTTAAGCTTTCAGTCCTTGCCTTCGTCCCTGTCGTCGACGGTGAAAGCGGATTCGTTAAGACAGCGGTCGAACATTATCTTACCGACGGACAATTCGTAAGCGGTACGGATTTCCATGGTGTCGTCGGGAAGCTTTTTGTTGTACTTGCGGCTTTGTATTCTGCCGCTGATGACGATGTTCTGCCCGACCTGCACGTTTTTGACGAAACGCGCGTTTCTGCCCCATGCGATGCAAGGTATGTAGTCGGACTTGTTGTAACCGCGGTTGACCGCCAGCAAAAGATCGCATATCTCGCGGTTGAACGGAGTGGTTCTGTAAACGGGCGGCTTACAAATATAGCCGTTAAGCTCGGCAACGTTGGGATTCTGTTCCTGCTCGTCATAGGCAAGGAAATCCCGCACGAACACCGTAAGCATAAGTTTGCTGTGCTCGTTTTCCAGCTTGTTATAGCTGCGGAATTGCCCGCTTAAAGCGATTTTACTGCCCTTAGCAAGCGTTACGCCGGGCATAAGCCGCTCCGACACGGTGACGGGCAAGACGTCCGTCTGTCCGCTTAAACGCGGTACCGCAAGAAAGAATTCGTAAAACCCTTCCCCGTACAACTCGTGCGAGTAGACGGGTTCTTCCTCCACTTCGCCCATGAGAAACACTTTGTTGTTCTTCAAGAAATTTTCGTTCATCTTTTCTTATCCTTCCGAAAGTATTTGTTTTCCCGTGTGATCGACTGTATAATTATCTCTGTAAATAAGCTCGCCGATCGTCACGAAGGAATAACCTTTGTTTTTTAGCCCCTCTATGATGAGAGGCAGTGCCGAGACGGTGTGTTCGCCGTCGTTGTGCATCAAAATTATGCTGCCGTTTTTTGTCTTGTTGATCACTTTGGCAGCCATTTCTTCCGCGCCCACGCCTTTCCAGTCAAGTGAATCCACGTCCCACTGTATGGTGTAAAGTCCGCACTCTTCCGCCGTCTCGATAAGCGTATCGTTGTAGTCGCCGAAAGGCGCGCGGAATAAATCCGGCTTTTTACCCGTAATCGACTCTATTATGGAAGACGAGGTTTCAAGCTCCAGTTTAATGCTGTCTTTGTTGAGTTTGGACATATGCTGATGCGTATTGGAATGAGTGCCTATCTCCACTCTGCCGCTGTCGGAAAGCTTTTTAAGCGTGTCCGCATACTTCTCCGCCCAGAACCCTACAACGAAATAATTTGCTTTTATGTCGTAACGCTCGAGGATTTCAAGTATCGACAGCGTTTTATCGGCGCCCCAGCTTGCGTCAAACGACAATGCGACTTTTTTGTCGGGCGTGTCTACGCAATAAACGGGCAATTTTCGCGTGGTCTTTTCGGCATAAACGACATACGCGTCCGTCAGTCCCACGGCAAGCAGCCCGCATACAAGCAGCACCAGCGCCAATAAAGCAGTTGCCAGGCTTTTCTTCTTCAAAAGCAGAAATTTCATCCCGAATACACTCCGATTATATAATAATTGCCGCGGCGGATTCTGTCGAATCCTGAGGAAAAAAGACTGATTTTGTCAAAGCGTTTCAATCCGCTTTGCCTTTGCCGATAAAGCTTTGAAATACAGTCCGCGGCACTATTAAAAGTATTCCTTAAAGCCGCGCGGTAGAACGTTTTTACGGGAAAAACCGGACGAATTTTCTTTTCGCCCGGTCGTATATCGTTGTTTTATATTAAAATAAGACGTGTTTAAACTTTCTTAAAAACTTCAGTTTGCGATTTCCTTGCGGTTGTCGTAAGCCTTTTGCGCAAGCTTATAATAGTCCTTAAAGCTTACTACGGACGCGCCGGTATCCGTGCCGCCCAACACGAAATTGCCTTTGTCGTTTTTAGTCGCGTCGTCCGCGTTTAAGCCCGTGCCCTTAGCTTTTACGAAGGCGCTTATAGCTTCCATGTTGGCAATGTAACCCTTGCCGTAGCCGCCTGCCTGCCAGTATCCGTTTTGAGATTTGAAAAAGCGTTTGCTTTTATCGGTGGTCTGCCCTTCCGAAAGCGGCAAGTAAGTTACGTCGTACTTGTCGCCGTTTTCCTTCAGAATATAGTAATCGCCGCTTTGCATACGGGCCCAGTAGTAATCGGCGTTGTCGCCGTTTTTTATCCAGTCGGAAAAAAGCGTGCCGTCCTCCAAAGCGTAAATTCCGACGTTATCGGAATAAAAGATTCTGTCTCCGAACTGCACCTTTTTGGCGTAATAACTTACTGCCGAATTTACCGTCACTTCCTGCCAGTCAGAGCCGGATGTTTCGCCCGAAATAACGTCTTTGTTCGCCCAGTCGCCTATAAGGGAAACCTCGTCAATCGAAACGGAATCTATTTTGCTGCCCGTGGTCGTCATTTCCACTTTACACAAAGAACTTGCATTGTAAACAGTGCCGTAAGCCTGCCCTTTGCGCACGGTGACGTCCTCTTCCCCGCAGGCGAAAAAGGAAATCAGGATTATTGCGGCAAGTACCGCCGCCGTCAGACTTTTGAATAACTTCTTCATTGTTTTTACGCTCCTTGATCTTTTGGAATTTATCAATCAAAACTATTGTTTGTAATTTAAGCGCGGTTTATCCGTAACAAAAGAAAACCTGTGATTTATTTCACGCATGAAGAAAAAAACGGCTTTTTCGCATGAAATTAAACCGTTACGGCTTGGTCTTTTCCCGAACGCTAAAAAAGTCAAACGATTAACAAGCACATCGGTCAGCATATCGGATAAAACAAATAAAAAGTCATCGGATTTGTATGACGGATTAAAAATTAAAAGTCATCGAGTTTATCTCACGGATAAAACAAATAAAAAGATATCGGTCAATCAAAAAAATACAAAAGCAACCGACGTTTTGCCGATTGCTTTCTGAAATTCGCTTGATTGATGATTTTTATATTTTGTTTACATTTTTTATTTCTTTTTCCGTATACTCAGATCGTCTTTATTTACCGGCCCCGGAAGAAACTTTGGGATCGTATTCCGCAATAAGAGGCCTTTCTTTGGGGAAAGGAAGAATGCATTTCCTGGGGCATACTTCCATGCAGTTGCCGCATTTTATGCACTTGTCGTAATCTATCACCGCAAGGTTGTTGCTTAACTTTATCGCCTGAGTGGGACAGTTTTTTTCGCAACGGCCGCACGCTATACAACCTTTTTCGCACACGCCCATGACCTCTTTGCCGCGGCACAGGTTGGAGCACGCGACGTACACCACGGCGTCGGTGGGGATTCGGCCGATTATGTGTTTGGGACAAGTGGAAACGCAGGCGCCGCAACTGGTGCAATGCGCGTAATCCACCTTTGCGACGGCGCGGTCTTTGGAAACCGAAATGGCGTTGTACTTGCACGCCGCCACGCAGCTGCCTAGTCCCATGCAACCCATCTCGCAGGCCTTGTTGCCGCCCGCCAGTATTTCCGCCGACACGCAGTCGCCGTAGCCCTGGTAATCGTACTTGTTTTTGCAGGAGTTACCGCCGTTGCAATGCACGACTGCAACAGTGTTTTTGGATTTTTCAAGAGTGAGATTCAGTATTTTGGCGATGTTTTCCTTCCCCTGCTTTGAAGTGGCGTTGCATTTTGCGAGAGTTGTTTCGCCTTTTACAAGCGCTTCGGCAAAGGCGTCGCAGCCGGGATAGCCGCAACCGCCGCAGTTGGCGCCCGAGAGGTGACGTCTGACGTCGTCGATGCGCGCGTCGTGCTCTACCGCCATTTTGGTGCCGAGGTACGCGAGGAAAAACGCAAGGACGCCCGCGACGCAGGCGATTATAATTGCGGGAAGCACGAATTTGACGAACACTCCCGCCGATAAAATTTCAATGCCGTAGATAGAATTCATAATCATAATCCGCCGCCTCCGTCAGAACGTGAGCCCGCCCAGGCCCGAAAAAGCCATTGCCATAATGCCCGCCGTGATAAGCGCGATGGGCAAGCCCTTGAAAAACTTGGGTATGCGCGAAATCTCCATTCTTTCGCGTATGCCGCCCATGATGAGCAGCGCCAAGGTAAAGCCCAAGCCCACGGAAACAGCATGAACAACCGTGGTCAGAATGTCGTAACCGTAGCTTATAACGTTGTTGGCGGTGCCTAAAACCGCGCAGTTGGTGGTAATAAGCGCCAGATATACGCCAAGCGAGTTGTAAAGCGAGGGCGAAACTTTCTTAAGCACTATGTCGAGAAGCTGCACCAGAACCGCTATAATCAGGATAAAGACTATCGTCTGCAGGTAAACGTAATCAAGCGGCACCAGCACGAAGTAATACAGAATGTAACATACCAGCGAGGATATCACGAGGACGAACGTAACCGCAAGGCCCATGCCGAGGCCCGAATCCAGCTTTTTGCTTACGCCGAGAAAGGGGCAAATGCCCAGCGACTGGACAAGGACGATGTTATTGGTAATTACGCCGGAAATAACGACGCTTAACAAGAGAGTAAGGCTCATCTGTCTTCACCTCCGTTTTCGAAAAGCACGCGGCGCTTATGCCCGTCGGCTTTATAAAGCACGTAGTTGAAAAGGGCCATAAGCAGTCCGAATACGATAAAGCCGCCCGCGGTCGCCTGGAAAATCGTAAGCCCGATTGCGGCAAGTCCCTGGCGTATCGCGCCCATAAGCACCAGCGAAAGCGTAAACCCGAGTCCCATGGACACGCCGTCTATTACGGAAGAAAGGACGTCGTTTTTGCTGGCAAAAGCCTCCGCCCTGCCCAAGATGATGCAGTTGACGACGATAAGCGGTATAAACGCGCCTATACTGGCGTTAAGGTCGGGAAGAAATTTGGCGACGAACAGCTGAACTATCGTGACGAACGTCGCAATAATGACAATATAGGCCGGAAGGCGCACTTTGTCGGGTATGATTTTTCTTAACAGCGAAATGAACAGGTTGCTGCAGATAAGCACGAACGCGGTTGCAAGTCCCAGGCCTATTCCGTTGGAAACAGTGTCCGATTTGGCAATGGTGGGACAGGTGCCCAGCACCAGCACAAAAACGGGGTTGTTTATGATGCCGCCGAGAGCCGTTTCCTTAAGTTCTTTCTTGTTTATCATAGATTACCTCCGATAAGCTGTGCCGCCATTTTGTTGGAAATGGTTACGGACTCCGCCACCGTCTGTATCGAGTAAGTTGCGCCCGTGCCCGTCGCGATGTCGGAACCCGTTATGTCGCCGTCTTTACCCACGAGGTTTTCGAAACCGTCGTATTTGCCCGCTATTTTGGAGTCCCAGAAAGACTGAGTCTGAGAATAGCATATGGTTTTCATGATTTTGCCGGTTTTATCGTAAGAGGTAAGCATTACGACTTCACCGTAAGAGCACTCCGCACGGGCCTGCACGATGTAGCAGCCCGCATTGTCGCCCTTTGTCGCGCGGAATGCCGCCAGAACGTAAGTCGTAGGCGTGCCGAACTCGGAATTGACCTTTTCGATGGTGTCGTCCGCGCTTAAAATTTCGAAGTAATTTATGGCGTCGGAGTCGTCGGGCTGACCCGTGGGGCAAACGACGTAAAGCTGTTTAGCCATTGCCTCGTCAAGCTTAGCCTCGTATTTAAGGTACTCGTTGGCGACGGCAAGCAAGCCCACGCAGACGAAGGCTATGGCGAAAAGCACGACGACGGACATAAGAGTGTCTTTTGCCGTTTTTTTCATTTCGTTTCCTCCTTTGCCGCTGCGCTTTTTTCGGATTTGACCTTTTTACTCTTTTCGGGACGGACGTAACCGAAGGGTTTGGGATAAACGAACCTGTCAATGAGCGGAACGAAGCAGTTCATGATAAGCACCGCAAAGCTCATGCCCTCGGGATATGCGGCGAACACGCGGATGAGTACCGTTATAAGCGCGATTCCGAAACAGTAAATGCAGTTGCCTTTAAATGTATTGGGCGACGTTGCGTAATCGGTAGCCATAAACACGGCGCCGAATATCAGCCCGCCCGACAATACGTGCGCCAGCATATTTTCCATCAGCTTACCGCCCGTAAGACTGCTTTTGATAAGCCCGTCGAACAGTAACGCAAACACCGCCGTCCAGCCTATTATCATAAGCGGCACGCGGAAATCAATGACCCGCCTTACGGACAGATAAATATATCCCAGTAAAATGGCGATTACGCAGGTTTCGCCCACTGCGGCGGATCCCACGTTGCCGATAAACAGGTTATAAAGAACAGTGCCGTTTGTTTCTTTTGCTCCGCTCAGCCAGGTGGCGCCCGTAGACGCCTGAATACCCAGTCCTATCGTCTGTGAGGCGACGAACGCGGTGGAAAAAGTGATGAACAGAAACACCCTGGCGGTAAGCGCGGGATTAGCGAAGTTTCTTCCGATGCCGCCGAAAAGCTGTTTCACCAGCACTATGGCGACCAGACTGCCTAAAAGACAGACGAGAATGGTATCGAAGCTGAACAGAATTTTGCCCGAAGCAGAATAGACGTTCATGCCCCAGACGTCCATTGCGGCGGGAAGATTAAGCGCCAGAAGGACGGCAGTCACAAAACACGACAAGTCCCACACGGAAGAGTTTTTGAATCCCTCTTTGTTCCACGCCTTTTTAACAAACATGCCGTAAAGCATTTCAAAGCCCATGCACCCTATCGCACAGGCAACGATGTTTATAAGCACGTGATAACCGAAAAAGTAAACCGAAGCCACGACGACGGGCGCAAGCGCGATAAGCACGTCCGCCATGATGATGCGGGTGGAATTGTTCTTCTGGGTTACGTGCGGGGACGACGATACGGTAAAATTACTCATGATTTATTTCCTCCCCCTGAGCTGTTTTTTCGCAAGTCTGAAAGACTGCACCAGCGTGCGCTTTGCGGGACAAATGAAAGTACAGCAGCCGCACTCGATACAGTTTGACAATCCGTATTTCACCGCGGTGTCAAGATCGCCCGCGCGAGAATACAAATCCATATACATGGGCATCAGGCGCATGGGACACACGCTTGCGCATTTTGCGCAGTTAATGCAGGGCGAAGGCTTGCCCGTAAACGCCTCCTCGTCTGTCATAAGCAAAAGACAGCTTGTCGTCTTTGTGCAGGCAATCGTGCCGCCCGATACGGCAACGCCCATCATGGGCCCGCCGTTTATAAGTTTTACTACGTTGACGCCGTCCTTTATGCCGCCGCAGAACTCTATTACGTCGTTATAGAGAGTGCCGTTGCTTACCCAGATGTTTTTGGGCTTGGTGATGCCTTTGCCCGTAACCGTCATTATTCTTTTATAAAGCGGAATGCCTTCCTTGACGGCATAATGCGTGCTTAACGCGGAGTGAACGTTGGAAACAACCACTCCCACGGCGTTGGGAAGCGCGCCCAAAGGCACTTTCCTGCCCGTTACAGAATAGATAAGCTGTTTTTCCGCGCCCTGGGGATATTTGGTTTTAAGCACGTGGATAACCACGTCCGAAAATCCCTTTTCGGATAAGTAGGCGTTAAGCCGCTCGACTACGGGCATCTTGTTGTCCTCGATGCCGATATGCACTTCTTTTAAGCCCAAAGCTTTGTACAGGAGCTTTGCGCCCGAAACGAATTCCTCCGTGTAGTCCGTCATGATGCGCGCGTCGCAAGTGATGTAAGGCTCGCACTCCGCGGCGTTTATGATAAACGTATCCACGGGCTTGTTGCTTTTCATCTTTACGCCCGACGGGAAACCCGCGCCGCCCATTCCGACGATGCCCGCCACGGTAATCCTGTCGATTATCTGTTCCGGCGTGGGATCGGTTAAGGGCTGCAGCCGCGTCTCGGTATACTTTTTGTCGTTTTCTATGACGATGTGCTCGCTTTTTCCCGAAGGCGTGGGACGGTTTTCCACCCCTTTTACGACGCCCGAAACGGGAGAGTAAACGTTGGCGCTGATGACGCCGTCCGCCTGAGCGATAAGCTCGCCCATTTTCACTTCGCTGCCCGCCGCCACCACGGCTTTTGCGGGCTTACCGATATGCTGAGCCAAAGAAACGTAAACGGTATCGGGGCAAGGCATGACGGAAACGGCTTTGTCTTCCGTCAGTTCCTTCATCTCGTCCGGATGGACCCCGCCTTTGAATAGATTTTGCAAAGCACTTCCTCCGCAATAAAATTTCTGAATCGTTTATCTTTTAAAAAACCGTAAACGACAAAGGCAGCCGCGGGCTTACGGATTTAAACACGCGGCACGCCGACTGCTTAATTTTAACACAAAGGCCGGAATTTGTAAAGAATATGCAAGGTCTAATCCTGTCGATTTTCACTTAATTCGCGCTTATTTTCCGCGCTTTGTTTACCCTCTTGACTCTTTTTCTTTTTTATCAGCGCTATGATCGCCGAAACAAGCTGGTAAACGCCCAGGCACATCAGAAATATCCCGAAGTACAGGCTTAAATCCGCACCCTCGACGCGCTTACTGAGAAGCGACGCAAGCACGCTTGCAGTTACCGCCGGCAAAGCCGTTATAAGGACGTGACGGAATTCCACCAGTTTGTTCCTGATGTGTATTATTAGGGCTACTGCGGACATGGGGATAAAAGCTATCAGATTGACCGCCTGGGCAAGATGCTGATCGGTTTGCGTAAACAGGATCAGAAGCGGTATAAGTAAAGTTCCGCCGCCCATGCCCATGCCGCCTATGAATCCGCCCGCAATACCTATTATAATAAAAACGATTATCTTAAAGAACATATAAGCCGCTCCTTCAGAAAAAAGTAAGTTTTACGCCCACGCCGATCATTATCAGCGCAAACGCAACCGCCACTATTCCCGTGGGCAGTTTTTTAAGCAGCAGCGCGCCTGCCGCTCCGCCGGCGATACAGCCGCCCGACACCGAAAGCACGCTTGTCCAGTCGAAGTAACCGTTTATTATATAGGTAATCGCGCTTGCAATGCTTATCGGTAAAATTATCGCGATGGCGGTTGCATGCGATTTCTTGACGGGACACTTCATTACTTTTTCCAGCAGCGGGACAAGCAACATTCCGCCGCCCCCGCCGAAAAAGCCGTTTACGAATCCTACGGCGGCCGAACAAACGACCACCACAACTTTTTTCAGTAACTTTTTCATACGATAATAGTTTTACCAAAAATTACACAAAATACCATCGCGCCCCGACCAATATCGTTGCACGCAACAGAACGTTTTGAAATTTCCGATTTTTTTTGTCTTAATCAAGGTAAAACGATTGCAAAAAATCACGTGTTTTGATATAATTATACAATGCTATGAGTATATAATCCGCGGATTATGTCCTCCTAAGACTTCACTTAACAAATAACTTAAAAGGTGTAAAAAATGAAACAGGCTATTTCAATAAGAAAATGCTTTACCGTAATCGTCGCTTTGCTGTTCGCCGTCGCGCTTGTCTTTACTTCGCAGGCGATTGCGTCCCGCGGCGCACTTGCTGAAGATACCGACTACTCGGGCTGGCACGAGGCGCTTACAATTACCAACTCGCAGTTCGCCGATACGGGCAGCGGCGATATCCCCACCCCCACCAACTGGACGGGCGCAGGGATCGGCGGCGCGCCCACCGCTTCCGTCAAAAGCGGTGTCATGAACCTTTCCACTTACGGAAGCAATAAAGATAAATACTTCCTCGATCAGTACGACGAATATAAAAACGCTCAGCCCGATTCTCCTTTCGGCAAGGGCGAATCCGCGTCGGGCTCGGGGTATTATCAGGATACGAACAGAAACGTGCTTCTGATTAACGCCAACGGTACGCCCACGGCTTACGGTTACACCTCCGCAAGCTTTACGCTGGCACCTAACAGCTATTACGTCATCACGGCATGGGTTAAAACGGGCAGCATCGGCGCAAACGGCGGCGCGGCAATCCTCGTAAACGGACTCAGCGAAGATCCCGTCGGTTTTACCGCCATCAACACCCAAACTCTTACCTCCTCCGACGAAAAGCTTTTAGGCTGGTTCGATTACACCATTTATATTGAAACCTCCTCCTTCCTTTCCTCTTCCGCAACCTTAAGTCTGCAGCTGGGATATAACGGAGTGGGCGGTCTTAACACCAAAGGTTACGCGATGTTCGACAACATTACCGCGACCCAGCTTTCCTCCAAAATGTTTTACGAGCAGACTGCGGGCATAACGGACGACGCAAACTCCAGAAAGAAAGTGTTCAGCTTTAACGAAAGCGAATATCTTACGGGCGGCGATTTCTCCGTGGACGGACAGTTCGGTACCATCGTGGGCAGCGGCTACGCTTCCAAACAATATATCGACGCTTCCAACGGTCTTCCCTCCGACAACAATCTGGGACTGGAAAAACAACTTTACGCCCCCACCGAATATTCCGACGGCGCAAACAAGATTTTCGCGGTTTCCACCTTCAACAAGTCTACCGGTAAATTCGGCTCCGCTTACGCCGGCATCGAGTCAAACGAGTTTACGCTTGACAGATACGCTTACTACAGAATAAGCGCCTGGTACAACAGCGAAAGCGTTGAAGGCGGCGACGGCGTTACCGCTACGCTTAAATACAAAAGCGTCAAAAACACCGGAGAATTTACGTCCAACGTCACTTCCTCCCTCTCGCTGAGCGCGGAAAACAAAAATCACAACGGCTGGAACGAGTTGTCTATTTACGTAAAAGGCTCCGATTTCACCGACTACACCGCCAAACTGGAATTAAGCCTGGGCACCAAGGACAACCCCTCTCAGGGCGTCGCGCTTTTCGACGACGTGAAAATCCAGCGCATTTCTCCCGCCGAATACAACGATAACAACAGCGCGGGCAACAAAGCGGTCACTATCGATACCGCCACCGATTCTTCGGGCATAAACAACGGATGGTTCAACACCGTCGGCTCATATGAAGAGCTGGAATACGTCATCAACGGCGACGGAAGCAAAACGCTTAAAAATCCCCTTACCCCTGCAAACTGGACGATGCAGTCCACCTCTTCCGTAGGTACCTCCGGCTACTCCCAGACGGAAGTCGATACCTCCGAAGCGGTTTACGGCCTTGTCCCCGTTGAGGAAATGGGCAACTTCCCCGCGCTTACCAAAACCTGGGGCAACGTGCTTAAAATGTCCTCCGCCGAAAATACCGCGTTCTGTTACGCCAGCGAAGATTTTACCGTCGCAACCGACAGCTACAATACCGTTGCCGTTACGCTTTACGCCGACAACTTAAGCGGTTACGGCGCCAACCTGGTGCTTAAAAAAGGCGGTAAAGTGGTAGCTACTATCGAAAAAATCACCAAATCCGGCACCTATACCTTCTATGTAAAAGGCGGTTCCGCCGACGGCACCATGACGCTGGAACTTTGGCTGGGCCTTAACGACCGCGTTAACAACGAAACGAAACTCGCCTCCGGCACAGTTTACTTTACCGGTATCGAATTCAAAACCGATTCCACTCAGGAAGTATTTGACACTAAGGCCGCGGAATACAAAATTACCCGCGACATTCCCTCGGTAAGAGAAGGCATCTCCTACGCCGCCGTTTCTTTGGGCGCCGAGGACCTTACCCTTTTCGATTCTTACGACAGCTCCGCCGTGAAATATCCTTACAACTGGACGATCACGAAAGGCACGGGCAAAGTCATCTACGGCATCACCGAGGAAACCGATAAAAACGGCTCCTACTACGCGATGATGCTGCAGAACGTCGAAGCAACCTACTCCGAGCTTACTTTGGACAACAGCTTTACTTTAAGCGCTGACTCCTACTACAAGCTCACCGTTTCCGTAAAAGCGGATATCCCCGAGGAATATCGCACAAACGAAAAGGCTGTAGGCGCTTTCGTGAAGCTTACCAACGGCGATTACAAATTCGAATTCAAGGACACTTCGGTCACCACGGACAGCATTACCGATAACGATGTTTACCGCACCTATACTTTCTATATAAAGGCTCCTGCTGCCGAAACCAACGCTTCGATTGTGCTGGGATTGGGCGGAAAAGACAAGACCAATCAGGCTATCGCCGGCAAAGTTTATCTTAAAGATATCGTGCTTGAAGACATCTCCAACATCGATTATGACGAAATAACCGCCGATCTTGCCGAAGACGACAATCTTATAGACGAATACACCATGCGCGCCGATCTTGCCGCAAGCGATACGACCGACGACACTACCGACGATACAACCGACAACACTACCGATGAAGACACCACGCAGGATACGACCGACGCCAACGTAAACAACGGCGGTCTTGAATGGTGGCTTATCCCCTCCATCCTGCTTGCCGTCGCGGTAATAATCGCAATTGTGGGCTCCTTCATCAGAAAACGCATCGAATCCAGACCCAAGAAAGTCAATGTCGCAAAACAGTCGACTTATGACAGGCGTTTGATGAAAACCGAAGATATCAAAGCCGAAGCCGCAAAGAAAGCCGACGCCGACGTTAAGGATACTTTTGAAAGCTTTGACGACACCGTAACGGAACTCGGGGCAGAAAAAGTCACCGAAACCGCAAAGACCGAAAGCGCAGAAGTGAAAAATGCCGATACGGAGAAAGCTGAAGATGGCATAGAAAAAGCCGAAGCCGCCATCGAAGAAAAAGCAGCTGAAACCGCGGAAGCTGCCGAAACTGCCGAAACGACTGAGGCAAGCGAAGCAGCCGCCGAAGAAAAGGCAGCTGAAACCGCTGACGTAAAGGAAGGCGAAACGGCTAAAACCAAGACGGAAGAAAAGAAAAAAGACGCCAAATCCGCAGACGAATTCGTAGACGATTTCGAGGACTGACGCGGAAAACGGAAAATCTTTGAAACGCTAAAAAAAGCAACCCTATTATCGGGTTGCTTTTTTCTTGCTTCGGCTTACAAGTCTTTCAGTAATTTTTATATCAGCTTGAATATGAAAACAAGGCAAAGCTTACGCGGCATAAAAATGCCTGATATAATTCTGTTTTTTAGGGCGGTATTTCATATTTAAAACCGTTATTTTGCGCTTAACCGAATAATCCGATTAAGAACCTGCTTTTATCAGTTGTACAATTAAGCGTAAAATTTTTATAATACGGTAAGACTTTTTAAAACACTTTTATGCGGCGAAGTCAAAGCATTCCGCCGTTTACTGGAATGTCTGCGCCCGCAATATAAAGTTTTTCACGAGTCAGCAGTTCTACTGCGTCGGCAACCTCCTCCGCCGTCCCCGCACGCCCGAGTGATACGCCGGAAAGGAATTCCTCCACTTCACCGGGCGATAAAGACGCGTTCATGGCGGTATCTATAAACCCGGGGGAAACACAATTGACGATTACGTTTGAGGGGGCGAGTTCAGCATTCAAGGCCTTTGTAAATCCGATTATTCCCGCTTTGGAAGTAGAATACAAGGTCTCCGCCGACGCCCCTCTTTCGCCCCAGACGGACGCGATGTTGACTATTCTGCCGAATCCTTCGGACACCATGTCGGGCGAAAACAATCGGCAGGTGTTGAAAACGGAGCGAAGGTTGACGTTTAACGTTCTTTCGTAATCGGCAGGCGTACAGTCGCACAGTATTTTGCTTGAACATATTCCCGCATTGTTGACAAGCGTATCGATAAAACCGAAATACGCATGGCATTGCTCGTAAAGGCGCATTACCTCGCGGTAATCGGATACGTCCGCTTGTACGGCAATGCTGTTAATGCCGCGGCTTTGCAGTTTTTCCACAAGCTGTAATGCTTCCTTTTCCGACGTGTTGTAATTTACGGCCACGGAAAAGCCGCTTTCGGCAAGTTTTTCGGCCACAGCTCTTCCAATTCCTCGTGCGGCGCCGGTAACAAGCGCAGTTCTTCTTCTTAACATCAGTAATTGTCGGGCAGGTCGTTTTCAAACAACACCGCCTTTTCTCCTTTTATTGTTTTGAGTATTTCTTTAGCCTCGTTCAGCGAACGGACTTTAAAGACACGGTCGGGATTCATGCCGCCGCTTAACGCGCCCGCCTCCAGATCGTCGGAGTTGGGTCCCGTGAAAATTGCATAATCGCAGTGCGCTGCGGCAAATTCGCCCAGTTCCTTATTTGCGGCCGCTTGTCTTTCGCCCAGCTCCACCAGCCCCGGAGTTATCGCCACACGCACCCGAGGAGCAAATTGGGCCAATGCGGTAAACGCGCTTTTCGCGCCGCTTTCGTTTCCGTTATAAGCGTCGTCGATTATCACGTCGTTCCCATTATATAACAATTCAAGCCGATGCGCAACAGGTTTTAGCGCCGCTACGGTATTTTTTAAGCTGTCCGGTTTAGCGCCCAACGCAAACGCCATAAGCGCGCATTGCGTTATTGCCGACGGAATATGAGCGCCGATAAGCCGAGTCGACCACCTTAATTTTTTACCGCCCAATATAACTGTAAACTCCGTCCCTTCCGCGGTACAACTCACCTCGCCGTAACAGGCGTCGAACGAGGAAACATATTTCGGCTTTTTCCCCTCTTCTTTGATAGCGGCTGAATCGCTCTTATTTGCCGCGCTCCTTTTTTTGCCGCGCTCGTCCGCGACATTTTCAGAGAACAGCTTTACTGCTTCTTCGTCCCTGCCTGAAATAAGGCGGCGGCATTTACAACGCTTGTAAAGCGTTACGCACCCCTCGTTGTCGCCGTTGAACACTGCAAGTCCGTCGGAAGGCAGTCCCTCGATGAGTTCGTTTTTGGCGTTTAACAGCGCGTCATAAGAGCCGAAAGTTTCAAGGTGCTGATTCCCTATCGCCGTAATCATGGCGTAAGAGGGTTTTACGATTTCGGTAAGCTCCTTTATGTCTCCGGTATAACGTGCGCCCATTTCCGCTATAAAAGCGGTGTCGTCGCTCAAAAGCTCGTTGTTGACGGTTTTGGCAATACCCATGGGCGTGTTATAGTTTCCGGGAGTGATACATACCGAATAATCTGGAGTCAAAAACGCCTTCAGCATATTTTTCGCCGTAGTTTTACCGTAACTGCCCGTAATTCCTATCTTTATAAGATCGGGAGAGTTTTGCAATTTTTCTTTAGCCGCACGCACGAAACGGGCGTTTCTTTTCTTCTCGAAAGGCGTCACTACCAAATGAGCTACAAAAAACGCCGCCGTCCCCGAAGGCAAAGGCGCCAGGATAAAATACGGCGGGTAAAAAATTACCACAGGTAAAGTAAACGCAATCGTGGTTAATGCAAACACAGCCGCAAATCGTCTAATCCTTGCGGAAAATACTGTTTTTACCTTGGCCCTTCTGTACGAAAAGAAAGCTACGCAAAAGACAAGAAACAGAAAAGGCAGAATGAACCAGTAAAAGGATTCGGTACGGACAAACGCGTACACGACGGCCGCAACTGCAAACAAGACGGTAAGAACGGATAAAAAAGGCAGAAAATAAACTAAACTTTTTCGCCTTACCGCCGTAAACAACTCCTTAAGACGGTATGCGGAAAGCTGATACAGCAGTATTATATTATAATAATAAAACGGCGCGGCCAAACCGCACAGAACGGAGGCGAACACAGCGTAAACCGTCATAAGTCAGTCCTCCTTGAAAAACTCGGTAACGACGGCGTTGAACCTCAGGGGCTCTTCCAGAAAGCAGAAGTGTCCGCAGTTTTCAAACACCGCAAGTCCGCAATCGGGAATATGTTTTTCCATTTTCTTTGCCATTCTTATAGGAGTATCGCGGTCTTTGCTTCCCCATATAAGCAACGTGGGGCACTTTATCTTATCGAGATAGTCGTCCAAAAACGCGTTGACAACGGCCGTAAAGACTCTTTTCATTTCGGGCGAAAGAGACCTGTAATCCTCAGATCCCGCATTTTTGTCCTCTATGCCCAATTTGCGCTTTAACTTAAACAACATCACTTTAAAGCGGTATTTTAATCCGCGGCGCGGCTTGAGTCCCGCGGCGTCGGTAAGCACAAGGCGGTTTATTTTGCCTTCGGAAGCAAGTATTATCGCCACTCTTCCGCCGAAACTGTGCGCAATCACGTCGGGTTTTCTAAGCTCCAGTTTTTCGATAACGCTTTGGGTATAATCTGCGTAATCGAATATGGTGAACGTTTCTGGCGGAGTAAAACTTTTTCCGAAGCCCGGAAAGTCTATTGCCGTTACGTCGCGTCCCAAAGCGGCGAAACAATCGAAAATACGGCGCATGGCAGAAGCGCCGCAACCCCATCCGTGCAACAAAAGCACGGGCGTACCTTTTCCCTTTTTTCTTTCGTAAAAAACGTTTTGTCCGTTTATTTCGACAAACATTTTTTACCCCGTAACCGAATTATTCCGTTTCGCGCATCATCACAAGCGCGGTGTCTTCGCCGTAATAGCGAGGTCTTGAGTAAACCGTCCTGAACCCGAGCTTTTCGTAAAGCGCGATGGCTGCGACGTTAAATGCGTTGACTTCCAAATACAGCCGCTTTACGCTGCGTTTTCGCGCCTCTTCTACGACAGCGAAAACCAATTCCTTGCCGATTCCCATTCTTCTATAGCCTTTTTTAACGGCGACGTTGCATACGTTGCCTTCGTCAAGGCACCAGTTTACGCCGATATAGCCTGCCGTTTCCTGACCGATTTCCGCTTTATAAAAGGTGTAAAGCGGATTTATAAGCGCGTTGGTTAAGTCTTTCTCGCTCCAAGGGCACTCTATATACTCGTGTTCTAAAGCGACGATGTCGTCGGCGTCTGAGGCAAGGGCCTTAAGTATCTTAAAATCTGCTTCTTTGTCACTCACCTTTTTCGCGCTCCGCCTGAGATTTGAGAAGATAAAAAGGTTCGACCTCCTTATAGGACATCAGCTTCCCTGCCGAATATCCGGCTTCAACCGCTTTTTGCAGCGACTTTTCGGGCTCGTCTTTGCCTGCCGGATTAAAATGCGGCGCGCTTGCTTCGTCCGCGATAAGCGCAAACGGTTTTCCTGACTTTCTGAGGAAAGCATCGGCCTCGGCATAATTGAACATCACGGGCGGAACGGCAGCCGAGCCGTCTGAACTGAATGCGGCAAGGTAGCAGTTGTCCGCATAGGCGTGAACGACGCACACGGTACAATCGGCACAGCCGCTTATATCATTATATGCAAGTTTTTCAAGCGAGGTTACGGCGACGACGCGTTTATTTAACGCGTACGCAAAAGTCTTGACGGTAACCACCCCTATCCTGATGCCCGTAAAAGAGCCCGGTCCCGTAACGCACGCGAAAAAATCCATATCTTCAAGCTTTGCGCCCGAAGAGTCCAGCATTTCGTCGATGAGCGGCAAAAGCGTTTCCGACGTGGTCTTATGCTCCGAAACCGTGCGGAAATAATTTTTATCGGAAAAGCGCAACAGTACGCAGACTTTTTCGCCCGATGTGTCTATTGCAAGATAATTCATACTAAGCCTCAGAATTCGATGTGTCTGACTTTGTCGGATGACGAGCGGCGATACATGACCGCCTTGTTCCCTATCGCGCATACGGGACAAGCGTTAAGTTCGGCGCACAGTTCAGTTAAAACCTCCGCCGCGCTTGACTCGCAGGATTTTAAAACGCTGACCTTAATAAGCTCGCGTTTTTCAAGGGCTTCGTCTAATCCCCTCAAGAGGTTATCGCTAAGGTTTTCTTTGCCGATCTGAAAAACAGGCTCTATACTGCTTGCCAAAGAGCGCAAAAACGCACGTTGTTTACTTGTCAATTGTCTCAATCTCCCTTTTCCCGTCGCCGAGATAATTTATCCTTATCGTGATTGCGCCGTCCGGATCAAACGCGCCGCGGATGTTTTCCGCCCACTCTATACAGCAAACGGTATCCTTTTTACCGAAATACTCGGTCAAGCCCGTTTCGTATGCTTCAAGCGCGCTTTTAAGCCTGTATACGTCCATGTGGACAAGTTTCAGCCTTCCTTCGTACTCGTTCATCAACGTAAAAGTAGGGCTTGTGACCTCTTCTTCAATGCCAAGCCCTTTAGCGATTCCTTTTACGAAAACCGTTTTGCCCGCGCCCAATCGGCCGTCAAGCAAAATTATTTCACCGCCTTTTAATGAAGACGCAAACTTTTCGGCGAATGACAGAGTCGCCTCTTCGCCGTCGGATAAGAATTTCATGTAAATATTATACTACAACCGCGCTTTGTTGGCAAGCGGTAACAAGGTCAATCAGCGCCTATTTGACGGCATTGTCGTTGCCTGCGTTTAAACCGACAGTTTTTTCGGAAGCGGAGGACGCTGCCGGGTCGCTTTCGCCGTCGTTACGCAATCGGGATGCGGTTCCCGCTTGGTCAGCGGGTTTATTTTTCTCTTTGAAAATTACGTCGAACAGTCTTTTAAGCTGCTTGTAAAGCAAGAAAGTAACTATCGCGCAAACGAATCCGCGCAGCAGATTGAACGGAAGCACGGCGCCCACAAGGTAATAAAAATAAAAGCTGTCGCGGGTAACGGCGGGGAATACAAGCGCCACAAGTCCCATGATATTGTCAAAGCCCATATACCAGGAATAAAAAGGAATAAGCATGACTCTGTTTATGATTATCGCCACTGCCGTAGTGGAAAAAATACCCGCTAAAAGAGCAATTACGGCGCCTTTAAGCGTACGACGATATTTGTAAATAAACGACGCGGTAAGCACGAAAGCAAGGCCGATTATAAGGTCGCCCAATTCTCCCACGCAAGCGGTATGAGAAAACGGGAGCTTTAAAAGCGTGCGCAGCACTATTACTATCGAGCCGGCAAGCGGGCCCATCATAAAGCCCGTAAGCAACGCAGGCATATCCGAAAACTGAAGTTCCAGAAACTGCGGAAAAATGGGCAGCGGCAGCTTTACGAACATGTAAAGCACAAACGAGAGTGCGGTAAACACCGCGATTCTTGTGATGTTTTTTGCCGAAAAGTAAGTTTTTGTCATAAAAATACGCCTCCTTGCGAATATGCTTCAAGGGGGCGTCAAATGCGTTTAAGGTCTGTAAACATTGCCTTATTCTCTTTCAACTTATACTATCCGGACTTTACCGTCGGTCCGGGATTCTCACCCGGTCGGGAACCGGCATGAAACCGATTCTTAGCAGACTTGACGCTTTATAAGGCGCATACTGCCGGTGGGGAATTTCACCCCGCCCCTAAGTTGCAGTGATATTATAGTACCGTTTGATTGAATATGTCAAGAAAATGAAGTAATATTTTTATATTTTTTATTTTGAGATTTTACTCGTTTTCGGCAGATTCGTCGACGGCTTTTTCTTCGTCATTGCCGCTTTCGCAGGCTTTTTCCGGCGCATTACCGCTACCGCCGAGGCGCAAAACCTTAAACAGCCACGGCACCGCAAACGACGCAACCAATGCCGTGAGAAAATACCTGACGAAGTGATAAAGAACAGCCTGAGTCTGAGGAATGATCAGTTTTAACCCTTCTTTAAACGCAAGCGTAATCGCCAGCCCCGCGACAATCTTGATAATCTGAAAATACCATTTTGTTTTGACGTCGAGTTTTACGTAACGTTTTTCGAGAAAATATCCCAATGCAACCGCCGAATAGCCGCCCAGAACGTTTTGCACGTTGCCCGTGCTTTGAGCGCTGCCGGTAAAGACGATTATAAGCAGAATGACGAGACAAAGCGGAAACACGCCTAAAACCACGTATTCTTCCTTGTCGCCGAGAAGCTCGAACAGCATGGAGAAAAGCAGCGCGAACCCAATGCCCAAGGCAAGTCCCACAATAACGTCGCTTAAAAAGTGCTGACCTAAATACAGGCGGGAAAAAGCCACCAGAACCGACGCCGCCGCGACCGATATTATAAGAGGCAGTTTACGATACTTGTAAGAAAGCTGCGTGGAAAGATTTGCCGCCGAATGAGAGTGCCCGCTGGGAAACGAATAGCCGCCCGTTTCCTCCCCCACCGAAACTATTCCTTCGTAAGTGTAAGGCCGTGGGCGCGCGACAAGCGACTTAATCCCCTCAATACAGCTTGCGCCCAGAAGATAGACGTTTATAAGCTTGAATCCGAAACGCTTGTCGAAACACCAGTATAAAAGCACGGCGACGAAAATAAAAAACAGCTCGTCCCCCAATTGCGTGAAAACAAGGAAAAATCCGTCCAAAAAGGCGTTGCGCACAGATTGAATGTGTTGGATTATGCTTACTTCCATGATGGCGCTTTACCCCCCGTCGAACGTCAGTCAATGAATTTTTTTATGTTGTCGCCCTCCGCCCAAAGACGCTCTATATCGTAAAACTCGCGAAGTTCTTTATAGAACACGTGGACGATGACGGAACCGTAATCGAGCGCTATCCATTTCTGGTCCGCGTCGCGGTGAAGCGGCTCTATCCCCTTTTTGGAAAGCTCCTCCTCCACAAAATCGGCAAGCGCTTTCACGGCGGTGGTGGAGAAAGCCGATGCGATCACGAAATAATCCGCGATGATGGTCTTTCCCTCAAGGTTCACCGTTACGACGTCCTTGCCTTTTTTGGAGTCTAAAAGCGCGGCAATCGCGTCCGATAGTCCGCCCGGAGCGTTAAGGTCGTATTTATTTAAGTCTACGTTTGTCATATTGTCTCCTTGTCGCTTTTTAAATATTCGTATGCGTCGATTGTGGCGGGCGCCACTTCCTGTCCCGACGCGCGCAAAAACGCTATCGTATTTTCGTAAATAAGTTTTATTCCCTTATCGATATCGTCGTAAACCGTCTGTCTTATGCGGTCAAGCCCGTCGAAATCGCGGCCTTCCTCGATATAATCGGCGGAGAACACGATTTTTTGCAAAAGCGTCATGTTTCTGCCGCCCGTGCAATGAGTCGCAATCGCGGCGCAGACGTCGTCGCTTTCGTTGAAAATTTTCTTTGCGACCGCCGCGCCCGTAAGCTGATGCACGCACGGCGCGGGCAACGCCTGCATTTCGGGCGTATATTCGATCCCCTCTTTTTCAAGGTCTTCGCGCGTCAGATATTTTGCGATGTCGTGCAAAAGCGCCGCCCTAATGGTTTTCTCCGTATCCGCACCGTTCAATTTTGCAAGCAGTATCGCCGCCTTTGCCGTACGGTAAACGTGGTCAACGCGGCTTTTTTTAAGCTTGAAATGCGGATAAGCGGAAACGATGTAGTCGTAATCGCGGTAAAGCGCGTTTTTCTCGATATAATCCGCAACGATATCGGGCACGACTTCGCGCTCCCGACCGAAAGCTACGGCAACTTTCAAAAGAGAACTGGAGCCCTCCTCGCCCTTAAAAGGTGCGACCGTAACGTTAAGAATTTTTCGCGCGGCGATAAGTTCGGACTGCTTAACGGGAAAATACGGCCTTTCCACCACGTAAAATTCAACTGCTTCTTTCAGAATATCGGTGCGCGCCCATTTATCCAGCGAACCCAGCCCGTCGCTGCCGATGACGAAATAAAGCCTTGTGCCTTCCTCGCTGAAGCGCTGAGCGGTCATGTAAGAGTAGCTTGTTCCTTTGGCCGCGATTTCGCAGTCGGAAACCTCGACGTTGGCAAAAGGCGCGAAAATGTCGCGCAATAACTTTATTCTTTGAGCGCCGTCCAGCTCCGCCCCCGCTTTTTTGAAAGGCGAAATATAGGCAGGGACGACTATTACCCTATCGAAACGACGGCTTAACTCCGCCCCCAAAGCGTAATGGGCGTTTGTAGGGGGATCGAAACTGCCGCCGAAAATGGCTGTCTTACGCATATCACTCCACAAACTCGAACTCTATGTCGAGGACCCTTACGGTGTCGCCGTCTTTTGCGCCCGCGCGGCGAAGCGCCTTTATGACTCCCGCCTCTTTCAGCTTTTTCTGGAACCAGTTAAAGCTGTCGTAACTGTCAAGCACCACGTTTCTCGCAAGCTCCTCCATAAGCCCGCCGGACACGTCGAAACCGCCGTCGTCGTCGCGGGTAACGGTAAACCCCGTCGTATCGCGCGCCTCGTACTCGAAAGGCTCGTATTCCAGCTTTGAAACGGGCGGAAGTTTTTCCAGCTTTTCGTAAACCGCTTTTATAAGCTCGTCCACGCCGAAACGGGTTGCCGCGCTTATAAGGTGCGTTTCTCTGCGGACGGATTTCCTGAAGCGCTTTACCGCCTCGTCCGAGGGCAAAATATCCGATTTGTTCAGCGCGACTATCTGCGGAAGCGACGCAAGCCGCTTGTCGTAATTCTTAAGCTCGGCGTTGATTTTCCTGTAATCCTCCACGGGATCGCGGCCTTCGCTGCCCGATATGTCCACTACGTGCACTATAAGACGGGTGCGGTCGATGTGACGCAAAAATTCCGATCCGAGTCCCACACCTTCGCTTGCGCCGTCTATAAGCCCCGGGATGTCGGCAACCACAAAGGATTTGTCGTAATATTTGACTACCCCGAGATTGGGGGAAAGCGTGGTAAAGTGGTAATTGGCGATTTTGGGCTTTGCAGAGGAAATTACGGACAAAAGCGTGGATTTTCCCACATTCGGATATCCCACGAGTCCCACGTCCGCAATGGTTTTAAGCTCCAGCGTTACGGCGTGCTCGTCGCACTTTTCGCCCACCTGCGAAAAACGCGGAGCCTGACGACGCGACGACTTGAACCGTGCGTTGCCCTTGCCGCCGTAGCCGCCTTTAAGTACAGTTACCGCGGAATTTTCGTCGAACATGTCGGCAATTATTTTGCCCGTTTCCGCGTCGCGGATGACCGTGCCGCGAGGAACGTTTATTACAAGGTCTTTGGCGTTTTTGCCGTGACAGAAGCGGCTGCTTCCGTTTTCGCCGTTTTGCGCACGGAAGTGCTGCTCGAACTTAAAATCGGTAAGCGAAGAAAGGCGCGGATCGACTTTGAAAATAATGTCGCCGCCCTTGCCGCCGTCACCGCCGTCCGGACCGCCGTCGGGCACGTATTTTTCGGTATAGAACGACGTACAGCCGTTGCCGCCGTTACCCGCTTTTATATAAATTTTAGCTTTATCGACAAACAATTTGCCATTTACTCCTGTTGATACAAGTTAATTGTTGCTTTCTTTAATGCCGAACCTTTCCAAAATGGCTTTAGCCGCTTTTCTGCCCGCGCCCATGGCAAGTATTACCGTTGCGGCACCCGTGACGGCGTCGCCGCCGGCGTAAATTCCGTCCACGGAAGTCATCATGTTTTCGTCCACTACCAGTATGCCCTTTTTAGCCGTTTGCAATTTATCGAAACTGTCTTTTATCAGCGGATTGGGACTGGTGCCCAGCGCGACGATAACCATGTCTGCGTCTATGTAAAACTCGCTGCCCTTGATTTCCACGGGCGAACGGCGACCGCTTGCGTCGGGCTCGCCCAATTCCATTTTAATGCATTTGATGCGGTTAACCCACCCGTTTTCGCCTTCGAAGCACACGGGATTGGACAAAAGCACGAACTTTATCCCCTCCTGTTCGGCATGGCGGATTTCCTCCTTTCTGGCGGGCATTTCCTCTCTGCCCCTGCGGTAAACTATGCTTACCGTTTCCGCACCCATGCGCAATGCCGTGCGCGCCGCGTCCATTGCGACGTTGCCTGCGCCCACCACGACCACATTCTTTCCGTGCATGACGGGGGTAGCCGCATTGCTGTCGTAAGCGCGCATGAGGTTAACGCGCGTGAGATATTCGTTGGCGGACAGAACGCCGTTCAGATTTTCGCCGGGAATCCCCATAAACATCGGGAGTCCTGCGCCGCTGCCTATGAAAATGGCGTCGTTGTCCTGTTGAAGTTCCTCAATCGTGACGGTTTTGCCAACGACGGTGTCAAGAGAAAATTTTACGCCCAATTCCTTAAGCTTGTCCACCTCCGCGCCCACGAGTTTTTTGGGAAGCCTGAACTCGGGTATGCCGTAAACAAGCACGCCGCCCGTTTTGTGAAACGCCTCGTAAACCGTGACGTCCACGCCCGCCGCCGCAAGCTGAGCCGCGCAGGTAAGTCCGGCAGGGCCGCTGCCCACTATCGCCGCACGCTTACCCGTCTTTTGGATTTTGTGACTGCGCGGGGGTAAAGACAGCATAAAGTCGCCCACAAACCTTTCCACGCCGCCGATGGATACCGCGCCGTCGATGCGCGCGCGGATACAGTTTTTCTCGCACTGTTCTTCCTGGGGGCAAACCCTGCCGCATACGGAAGGAAGACTGTTGGTGGATTTTATCACGTTGCCCGCTTCCTCGAATTTCCCCTCCTTCACAAGCGCGAGAAACTCGGGAATTCTGACGCCGACGGGGCAACCTTTCATGCACGGCGCGTTTTTACAGTTCAAACATCTTGAAGCCTCGTCCTGAGCAAGCGCCGCGTCAAAGCCCAAAGCCACTTCTTCAAAATTGTGCGCCCTGACTTCGGGCGCCTGTTCGGGGATGCTGTTACGGTTTTTCTTTTCTATTGCCATGGTTATCTTTTCTCTCCGGTAAGTCTGCAAACATGTTCCTTTTCCTGATCGCGATAGGCGGAAAGCCTTTGCATGGCCTCCTGCCAATCGATTTCGTGCCCGTCGAATTCAGGCCCGTCGACGCAGGCGTAACGGGTTTTTCCGCCCACCGTAACCCTGCATCCGCCGCACATACCCGTGCCGTCCACCATGATGGGGTTCATGCTGACGACGGTTTTAACGCCGTAGTTTAACGTAAGCGCGGAAACGGCGCGCATCATGGGCATGGGGCCCACAGCCATGACGCAATCGATACCGCCTTTATCGAGAAGGCCTTTAAGTACGTCGGTAACAAAGCCTTTTACGCCGTAACTGCCGTCGTCCGTTGCGATATACAGTTCCTTTGCCGCCGCGCGGAATTCGTCCTCGTACATGATAAGGTCCTTATTCCTGGCACCCACGATAATGGTGGCGGGCTTACCCAGGGAGAAAAGGTGTTTTGCCTGCGGATAAATTACGGCGCTGCCGATTCCTCCGCCCACAAGCACTATGTTTTTATACTCCGTAAGGTCCGTGGGTTTACCTAGCGGTCCCACAAAATCGGCGATATAGCCGCCTTCGGGTACAGAGGCAAGTTTCATGGTCGAATAGCCTACTTCCTGCACCAGAATCGTGACGGTACCCGCCTCTTTATCGTAATCGCATATCGTAAAGGGAATACGTTCACCCTCCTCGTCCACGCGGAGAATGATAAACTGCCCGGGATGAGCGTGTTTTGCTACGGCGGGCGCTTCTATTACGTATTCGTTTACTTTGGGCGCGAGAGTGCGCTTTTTCAGAATTTTGTTCATTTTTCGACCTCGTTTTTATTTTTAAAGTAATTGCAATATTCAGTAAGGCGGCAACCCGCGCAATCTGGTCTACGCGACTTACACCTGTATCTGCCGTGAAATATCAGTAAATGATGAGCCCTGTTGCGCATCCCTTCGGGAACGGCTTTCATAAGGTCTTTTTCCACCTCGAAAGGAGTTTTGCCTTGCGAAAGGTTAAGACGGCGAGCGGTGCGGAAAACGTGAGTATCGACTGCGATTCCGTCGCCGCCGTACCCTACCGAAAACACTACGTTTGCCGTCTTGCGGCCTACCCCCGGAAGCGAGAGCAACCCGTCGAAAGTGTCGGGAACCTTTCCCCCGTAATCTTTTACAATGGCTTTTGCGGCTGCGATTATGTTTTTGGCTTTGTTGTGGTAAAAGCCGCAGCTGTATATCAGTTTTTCCAGCTCCTCCTGCGGAACAGAGGCAAAATCTTCGGGAGCAGAATACTTTGCAAAAAGCGCGGGCGTAATCCGGTTGACGCGTTTGTCTGTACACTGCGCGCTTAAAATCACCGCGACAAGCAACTCGAACGTTGTGGAATAATTAAGTTCGCAATGCGCGTCGGGATAATCTTTTTCAAGCAAAGAAAATATTTTTTCGGCGTCCGTCACTTTTTTAACTTCCCTTTTAAAACAATCCGATAAACCGATGCGTCGGCTTACCGGATTATTATATCATACGGTTATCGCGTTTGTCACTTGTTTTTATCGGAATAACGGTATTTTTCGCTATTTTTCCTTATTTACGGCACTTTCTTCGTTTGCGTCTTTCGCTTCGTCGGCACCCGTCGGTCGGGTCGCTTCCGCTTTGTTTTCCACAACCCTGACGGCATTTCCGTGACGGACGAAAATCATGGTTACAAAGGCAAGGCAGGCAAATACCAGCGAATAGGGCACAAGTCCTATGACGGCGACGTAATCCATAATCAGCCCCGAAAGTATGGGCGTTATTATCTGCGCCGTCATGGTGAAAGCATAGTACAGCCCCGTGTAGGTGCCCGTCGTGGTTTCGGAGGAAAGCTCCACGCACATTATATAGGAATGAACGTTGATGGTCGCCCATCCGCCGCCCACAAGTATAAATGTGGGATACATGATGACTTTAAGCACTGACGCGCTTGCTCCGGCCAGCAGGAAAACGCTGGCAAACGCCAGTCCCGCCACCATCATGACCACGCCCAGCATAACGGTTTTCTTTCTGCCGATGCGCTTCCCTATCTCCACGCTGGGAATAAACATCAGAAACGCCGCGGCGTTTGCGACAAGCAGCGGCAAGGTGAATTTTGCCTGCAGGACGCTTAGCGAAAAAACCGAAAAATGAGTGGTAAGCGCGTTATAAGCCATATACCACAAAAATACGGACAAGAGTATGAATATAAGACTTTTAAGCTCGCTTTTGCTCAGCGATCCCAGTACTTTAACGGTAGAATGTTTTTCGCTTTGCTTGGGCTGCTCGTCTTCGTCCGCGATTTTGTATTTTTCCATAATCGCACGGCTTTCCTCGGCAAATTTATTTTCGCGCACTTTGATCACCATGACGATTGCGGCAAGAATCATGAGGCAGGATATTATCGAAACAAGCACCCAGTTGTTGCCCGTAACATACAGCTCGCCGTTTTCAAGCTCCTCCGTCTTAAGCAGAAACTGCATGAGAATCAGGGTAATGACACCGCCCACGGTGCCCATGATGTTGATTACGGCGTTGGCGTTGCTTCTTATCGGGCGCGGAGTGACGTCGGGCATCAGCGCCACGGCGGGCGAACGGTACAGACACATGAACACCAGTACGAAAGCCGTGGACGCCAGCATAAGCGCAAGATTCATTATGTTGTGGGCGTAATTGACCAGCATAAAGGTTATTGCCGCCATAACGGACCCCACTACTATAAACGGCATGCGCCTGCCGAATTTACTGCGCAGTTTTTCGGGAAAGCGGTCGGAAAGTATGCCCATAAAAGGCAAAAGAACCACCGCCAGAACGTTGTCTAGCGCCATGATTACTCCCCTCAGCGTTGCGCCCAGTCCGAAGTCGCGTAAAAACAGCGGCATAAGACTGTCGTAAATCTGCCAGAACATGCTTATGGTAAAAAAGGCAAGTCCGACAAGGATCGTCCGAGGAACGTTCAGTTTTATTTTGGGTGCGGCCGCTTCTTCCATATCATCCCCCTTCGTGTTTACTTATAAGTTTTCTCTTATTGTAACACGAATAAACGGATAAGTAAAGCCGGAATACGGAAATATTTAAAAAAACAGGCGGCGCACCGTTTTGTCGCGCCCGGAAAAGGTAACGGAAAAAGCGCCCAGAAAAGTGTTAAGCGCAAGTTTGTTAAGTACGTCTACGGCAACGGAATACGATCCGTCGTCCGTTTTGACCGACAATCCGCACCCTACGGAAATTTCCCTGGGCGTATTTATCAGCGCGCAACTTACGCCCTTTTTTTTAAGCTCGTTATAATACCGCATGGACTGCGCGCGGGAACGAAAAGCAAAAATCAGATAGTTCATAATTGTCTTCCTTTGGTAATTTACACGGATTTCATTCGTATAATATAGTATATTAAATTTAAATTATCGGTGTGAGATTTTATGATATACATGGACAATTCGGCAAGCTCCTTTTACAAACCGCCCTGCGTTGTAAACGCGGTTAAAAACGCCCTTGAATTTTTAAGCGCCAACCCGGGAAGAAGCGGACACCCCGCCGCCGTCAAAGCCGCTTCCTTGGTGCTTGCCACAAGGGAAAAATGCGCGGAGTTCCTTGGACTGAACGACAGCGACGGCATTGTCTTTACCGACAACTGCTCGGGCGCGCTTAACCTTGCCGTCTTAGGGTCGCTTACTCGCGGAGGGCACGTCGTTACCACCGCGTTTGAGCATAACAGCGTTTTACGCCCGCTTTTCGAGCTTAAATCAAGAGGAGATATTACTCTTTCGGTGGCGATGCCCGACAAAAACGGCGTGATAACGGCGGACGCGGTCGAAAGCCTTATAAACGAAAAAACGCGCATGGTTATCGTCAATCACGTCTCCAACGTGACGGGCGCCATCGCTCCCGTTGCGGAAATCGGAAGAATATGCCGCAAAAAAGACGTAATATTCCTTGTGGACGCGGCGCAAAGTGCGGGCTATCTCGATATAGACATGCAACGCGAAAACATCGACCTTCTGGCGGTTGCGCCGCACAAGGGCTTACATGCGCCTCAGGGCGTGGGCGTGCTTGCAGTTGGCGAAAGAGCGCGCAAATCCCTTCGCCCGATAAAATTCGGCGGTACGGGTACGGAGTCTTTTAGACTCAGTCAGCCGACGGATTTTCCCGAAGGATTCGAAACGGGTACTTTACCCACCCCTGCCATAGCCGGACTGTGCGCAGCGGTTTCCTGGTGCAGAAAAAACGAAATTAAAAACCGCGAAACGGTTAACGAATTATCGATCAGATTGCGAAAAGGACTTTATAGCATCGACGGAATAAAAATTCTTTCGCCGCCTAACGCTTTAAGCGGCATAGTTGCGTTTAATCTGACGGGCCTACAGTCCGAAAGTGTGGGCGACGTGCTTGCCTCCGAATACGACGTTTGCGTACGCGCGGGACTGCACTGTGCGCCGCTTATTCACGAAGCAATGGGGACGCTTAAAAGCGGCGCCGTAAGAGTGTCGTTGGGCTGCGACAACACGGCGGGAGAAGTGGATTTTTTCCTTAAAGCGATGAGGGAAATCGCAGCTTCGTAAAACGCGCGTGTGCTTTGCGTTACTTCCTTAAAAAAAGAGACAGCCTTGCTTTTTATCGGCAAGGCAGTCTTTTTTAGTTTTTTAAGCTTAAATTAAGGCGCGCAACGCTTACAGGCTTTTCCTTATTAAATTCCTTTCGTTTCTTGATAATGTGTTTTAAAGGGCAAGAAAATCGGGAAACGAAACCTGTTACTCTTAAAACGAAAATTCGGTTTAAGGGCGCGCAACAACACCGTTGAACAATAACTTAAAAATCGCGACGGCAGAATCCGAATTTTCGAAAAATGCGAACAACGTACGGCCTTAAAGTATCTCAAATGGCAAACCGAACGGATTTTTCAGGCATAATCGTCCGGAAGGCGTGCAAGTCCGTAACCTGCCGAAAGCGGCGGAGCCGAAACTTTAGCGGCGTTTTCGATAAGAATTTCCTTCACCTTATCGGGCGTGTACTCGGGGTGTACGGAAAGAATATCCGCGCAATACCCCGCCACCACGGGTGCGGCCATGCTTGTTCCGCTTAAAACCATATAGTGGTCAACGTTGGAGCAGCAACCTATTTCCACGCCGGGCGCGATAAGCTCGGGTTTAAGTACGTCGTCTTCTCTTCCGCGGGAAGAAAAATCGGGTACGTAAGCCTCATCTCCGCGAAAGCCTGCAGCCCCCACGGTAATGATTTCGGGACAAATGCCGGGCGAAGTCACGGTATCGGGTCTAGGGCCCGAATTGCCCGCGCTGGCGACTACGACCACGCCGCTGCGCCAAAGCGCCTCCGCCCCCAGCACGAGAGGATCGTTTTCCTTAAGAGCCTCGGTGCCGAAAGACATGCACGCCACTTTTATGGAATACTTTTCGCGATTATCGAATATCCACTGCATCGCCTCGAGAATATGAAAAGCGGACCCCTCGCCTTTTTTGTTCATTGCCTTAAGCGAAATCAATCCCGCCTGAGGAGCCGCGCCCCGATAGACGCCGCGGGAAACAAGTCCGTTGCCGAGCAGTATTCCCGAAACCGCCGTGCCGTGCCCGTTGTCGTCGTAAGGCGAAGTCGCGCCCGATACGAAATCTTCGAACCGCACAAGTCTGTTTTGCGGCATGGTAAAATCGAGATGCGTTCTTACGCCCGTATCTATCACGGCCACGTTGATTCCTTGCCCGCGTTTATGCTTGACGGGTATGTATTTCGGGATAAACCCCGCGGGCGAAAAAGCGTATGAGTCGCCTAAAGCGGTAACCGTGGTATGCGCCGCCACCGCTTTGACAAAAGGAAGTCTTGTAAGGTCGATAAGGCGGTGAACGTTTACCTGAGCCCCGAACGCCGAAATAAAGGGATAGCTTCTGACTATGCTGGACGCGTAAGGCATAAGTCCGCGTTTTGCTTCCGAAAAGCTGTAGGCAAGCACGATGCACTTTACTTCCCCGTTGCCGTTTGCGGTCAGCCGCGTACAAGAGCCGTTATATTCCACCGTTGATTATCCTTACCACGTTGTTAAGTTTTTCGCGCTGTTCGGGCGTCAGCGAAGGCGAAACGGCGTTAATGAAAGCAGTCATTTTCCGGGGGTCGTAACTGCCGTCCGCTTTGGATGCCGTTACGCTTTTTATGAGTTCGGATATAAGCGCGTCCTCGTCCATGGCGGAATATTTTTCGAAAGCGTCTTTTTCCACTCCGTAATTTTTAAGCATTTCCTCTTTAAGCTCTTCGTTGTTTTTGCCGCCGGAGTTGAAGCCTCTTAAATTTCTCATGATTTTTCTCCTTTTCTGCGATATTCCTTTTATACAAAGGCATAAAGGTACTTTTATTTATATGCCGGCATATATTAAAATGTGCCCGCCGTCTTTTAAAAAATACAAAAGGAGGTATTTACATAAATGGACCTTAGTTCTTTACTTCCGCTGCTTTTCATGAACAGAGGCGGCAAAAACGACGGTACCGCCGACAAAAACGACGATGCGGCCTTATTCATGAAAATGATGGGTAAAGGCGAAAAGCCCTCCGAAGCGGATATCTTAAGCACTCTTCTTAAAAAAGAAGGCGGCTCGCCCGAAATGGCCGCAGTTCTCAGCAACGCGCTTAAAGACCGCGATCGGCAAAAAAAGAAAGCCGAGGGGTTTACGCCCGTGCTCGGCTTTATAAACGACGATATTTTAGGTAAACTAACCAAATATTTCGGGGCAAAAAAGCGTTAAAGGCTTAAACGGAATAGATTATTCACCGCTTTTTCCATGATTTGACTGAGTTCCCTTTCCGCATTGTTTTTCCGTCCGCAAAAAACAAACACGCCCGAAAAAACAAAAGCGTTTTTCGCGTCATTGCGCTTACATATTTACATAAATTACGTTAAGAGCACTACGCAAACAAACGCCCGATAAATAAGGGAGAGTTTTAATACGATCAGATGCGGTTAAGCCCTTCTTCCACGGCTGCGGCGGCAACGGCGTCGGCAACGGCGTCGGCGGCACGCGGGTCAAGCGACGAAGGCAATACGTAGTCGGGCCGGATTTCCTCGTCGGAAATGAGCGACGCAAGCGCTTTGGCTGCCGCAATCTTCATTTTGTCGCTTATCGCCCTTGCGCGCACTTTAAGCGCGCCTTTGAAAATGCCCGGAAAAGCCAGGACGTTGTTTACCTGGTTGGGAAAATCGCTTCTGCCCGTACCGGCGATGTAAGCCCCTGCTGCCAATGCCTTGTCGGGATAAATTTCGGGTTCGGGATTAGCCATGGCGAAGACCACCGCTTTGTCCGCCATGGTTTTTATCATGTCTTCGGTCAGGACTTTTGGTGCGCTTACTCCCACAAAAACGTCCGCGCCCGCAATAGCCTCTTTCAGTCCGCCGCGTATTTTGGAAAAGTTGGTTATTTTTGCAAGCTCGCGCTTCTTAAAGTCCAGTCCCTCTTTTCCGTCGTAAATTATGCCGTCCTTATCGTTGAGAATAACTTCCTTTACGCCGCATTTTATAAGCAGTTCGGTAATGGCGGTGCCGGCGGCTCCCGGTCCCGACAGACAGATTTTAAGGTCTTCGATTCTCTTTTTCGTAAGCCTGAGAGAATTGAGTACCGCCGCAAGGACCACAACCGCCGTACCATGCTGGTCGTCGTGAAAGACGGGAATGTCGAGGCGCTCTTTAAGACGCTTTTCTACCTCGAAACAGCGAGGAGCGGAAATATCCTCGAGATTTATTCCGCCGAACGAGGGCGCAACGGCGGCAACGGTTTCCACTATTTTGTCGGTGTCCTGAGTGTCCAGAACCAAGGGAAAAGCGTCCACCCCGCCGAAGCGTTTGAAAAGCACGCATTTCCCCTCCATTACGGGCATGGCGGCAAGCGCGCCGATATTTCCCAGTCCCAGCACCGCGCTGCCGTCGCTTATTACGGCGACCATGTTGCCCCGCCTTGTATATGTATAACTCAAATCCGGATTATCGCGGATTTCCACGCAGGGACGCGCTACGCCGGGGGTGTATGCGACGGAAAGATCGTCGCGATCTTCAATTCTGCATCTTGGTACAACCTCTATCTTCCCCTGCCATTTTGCATGCATCTCGATGGCTTTTTTGTTGTAATCCATGTTACTCTCCTTTAATCAGCGTGTTAAGTATTTTTATCAGTCTGAAAGTAATCGCGTCGCTGAAATTCCTGAGGTTCAATCCCATTTCCTTTTCGATTTTGTCCAGACGGTAAATAAGCGTGTTGCGATGAATGTACATGTTTCTGCTGGTTTCGGATATGTTAAGCGAGTTTTTCATAAACTCTTCGGCAGTATCCATAAGTTCTGCGTCGGAGATGACGTCGTTGCCGTTTTTTTCGATAAGACCGTCGAAATATTTGATAAGCAGTTGTTTGGGTATTTCCGACAAAAGCCTTATAAGCACGTAATCCTTATAGGAATACACGTTGCAAACGGGGTTAAGAAGCCGCCCGAATTTGTAGGTAAAAATAACTTTTTCGTAACTTGCGGCCAGCTCGTGAAAAGAACGGATAGTTCCGCCCGTGGAAATAATCAGGTCTATTCTGAGTTCTTCCTTGATGTTCTCGTACAAAATGGAGGCGAACTCGCTGGCGGAGCGATATTCGTCGCTTTCTTCGTTGACGTATCTGAAGAAAACGATAGTGCGCTCGTCCATGGTAACGATGTAATCCCTCTTGTCCGCAACGGTGGCGAGGAACTGTTTAAGCCCGGGCTGCATTTCCGCCGAGCCCGTGACAAGCGACAGCATGAAATGATTGAACTTTACGTCCGAAAAATAAGCGCGCAGCATGTTCCGCTGAACGGAACTCAACTCCCCCGCAAGCAAAAGGCGCAGTTTATCCGATACGTCCATATCGTTGCGGAAACGCTCTTCGTCGTTGCCGATAAGCGTTTCTATGAAAAAGGCATAGTTCTGCGATTCCCTGGAGTCGCCGTCAAGGACAATGTAGTAACTGCACGACCGATGATGAACGCGCAAATACGTCCTGCCGCCGCTGACCGCGACGTTGCCGATGAATGCGTCCGCAGGCGGAAGCGAAAAGCCCGGGTCTTTGGACGCCGTGGAAAAAACCTGCTCCCCGAATGCGGAATACAGCGCGCTTTCTATGCCCGTTTTTTCTTTTACGGACGAAAGTATGTTCTGAATATTGTTCAAATTGTACCTCAGAAAAAAATTATTACGTGCAGAAGGCCCTTTTTAACCTTAAGCGTTTACAAGCGCCTGAGCGATATCTGCGATAATGTCCTCCGCATTTTCGATGCCCACGCTGAAACGTATGGTTTCTTTGGAAATTCCGCCCTCGACAAGCTGCTCGGCGGTAAGCTGGCGGTGAGTGCTGGAAGCGGGATGAAGCACGCCCGTACGGACGTCCGCAACGTGTACCACTATGCAGGCAAGCTTAAGCGCGTCCATGAATCTTACGCATGCGTCATACGAACCCAATTCAAACGTTATGACTCCGCTTGCTTTACCGCCCATGTACTTATGGCATTTTGCGTAATTGGGATCGGACTTAAGCCCGGGATATTTAACCGATTTGACCTTCGGATGCGCGGAAAGATATTCCGCCACTTTAAGCGCGTTTTCGCTGTGACGCTCCATTCTCAGCGCAAGGGTTTCCAGTCCCACGTTAGTGAGGAAAGCGTTCATCGGGCTGATTGCGGAGCCGAGGTCGCGCATAAGCTGAACGCGCGCTTTAGTGATGTATGCGGCTTTTCCGAAAGTCTTGGTGTAGCTTAAACCGTGATAACTTTCGTCGGGCTGAGTAAGACAGTCGAATTTACCGCTTTTCGCCCAGTCGAAATTGCCGCTGTCCACAATCACTCCGCCCAAAGCCATGGCGTGCCCGTCGATGTATTTAGACGTGGAATGAATTACAATGTCCGCGCCCCATTCGAAAGGACGGCAAAGATACGGAGTCGCAAACGTATTGTCCACGATAAGCGGTATGCCGTGCTTGTGCGCAAGGATGGCAAGGTTTTCGATATCCAGAATTTCCAGGGCGGGATTTGCCAGCGTTTCCCCGAATATGGCTTTGGTGTTGGGACGGATTGCCTTTTCCACCTCCGCAAGGTCGTCGAATTTCATAAGCGTAACTTCGATGCCCATTTTTTTAAGCGTAACGGCAAGCAGGTTGGTCGTTCCGCCGTAAATATCGATGGAGGATACCACATGATCGCCTGCGGAAGCTATGTTAAGTATGGATATAAGCGTTGCCGCCTGCCCTGCCGAAGTCATCATTGCGCCGACGCCGCCTTCAAGATCCGCTATTTTCGTTTCCACAGCCGCAACAGTGGGATTTGCAAGCCTTGTGTAGAAAAAGCCCTCTTCCTTCAGGTCAAAAAGGTCGCCCACTTCTTTGGTGGACTCGTATTTGAATGTGGTGCTCATTGCAACGGGAAGGACTCTCGGCTCGCCGTTTTTCGGGGTATACCCCGACTGTACGCACTTGGTTTCTATCTTGCTCATTGAAAAAGTTCTCCTTTGCGATTATTTCTGCGATAATTTTTGTCTGTTTATTTGCGTTTTAAGCTGACGGCTTTTAAAGCGCGTTTTCCTTTTCGGGACGCTCGATAAAGCGCGTTTCGATAAATTCAAGGTACGGCTTTGCCTGCAATGCGTCGCTTAAAAGCAGTAAAACGTTGCGTCCCGACTCGGCCGCAAGCGTAAAAGTCACTTCCGAGGAATATTCGGTGGAAAGAATACTTATTCCGTTACGTGCGGCAAAGGCGGTAAAGCGTTTTGCCCGAGCGAAATCGGTTTTTAAAGAATATACGTCCATAGGCTCGGCTACTATTTTTTCCGCGGCGGAAAGCGCCTCCGACGCCGACGAAGAATAAGCCCGCACAAGCCCTCCCGCGCCCAGTTTTATGCCGCCGAAATAGCGCACCACCGCCACAAGCGTTTCCTTAAGGCCGCTTTTTTTCAGCGCTTCAAAAATGGGCTGGCCCGCCGTTCCGGAGGGCTCGCCGTCGTCGGAAAACCTTGCGGCGTTACCCGTGCGGTCGAATATTGCGGCGTAACAGACGTGCGTGGCGTCCGAATACATCTTTCTTATTTCCCCAAGCCGGGAAAACAGCTCCTCTTCGTCGCGCACTCTTCTGACTACGGCAATGAACCGCGACCGTTTTATCTCGTTTTCGAGAGTGCAGTCGCGCGCCGTAACGAATCCCGTCATTTAAGCGTGACCCTTATGTGTACTTTCTTGCCCTTGTGAAGGACAAATTCCTTCTCTATGCCGAAGTCGCTTAATTTTGCCGCCACGCTGTCCGCTTTGACGTCGCCCACTTTGACTCCGCCGCCCTCGACAAGCCGTCTTGCCTCGCTTTTCGACGCGGCAACGCCGATCAGCACCATTGCGTCCACAAGCGGAGTGTCTGAAGAAGCTTCGATTTCCGCGTGAGGCATATCTTCGACGTTGTTTGAAAATGCCGCTTCCGCCTGTTTTTTGGCTTTTTCCGCCTCTTCTTCGCCGTGCACAAGCTTTGTAACCTCGTAAGCGAGACGGGCTTTTGCGGCGTTTATGCGCTCGTCTTTATACTTGACGAGATCGGCAATTTCATCAAGCTCGAGGAACGTGAGAAGCTTAAGGCACTCCTCCACTTTGACGTCCTCAACGTTGCGGAAATACTGATAGAACTCGTAAGGCGAGGTCTTGTCGGGATCCAGCCACAGCGCGCCCTTCTGGGTTTTGCCCATTTTTTTGCCGTCGCTGGTTTCAAGCAGAGTAAACGTCATGGCGTATGCGTCGTCACCCTCAAGCCTTCTTATGAGGTCGGCACCCGCCAGAATATTGGACCACTGATCGTTGCCGCCTATCTGAAGTTTACAGCCGTACTTCCGGTAAAGCACCAAAAAGTCGTACGCCTGCATCAGCATATAGTTGAACTCGAGAAAATTGAGTCCGCGCTCCAGCCTTGTTTTGAAGCACTCGGCGGTAAGCATTTTGTTTACCGAAAAGTTTATGCCGATATCGCGCAGAAAGTCCACGTAATTAAGGTGAAGCAGCCAGTCGCCGTTGTTGACCATTACCGCGGCGTTTTCCCCCTCGAAACGGAGGAAGCGCGACATCTGACGACGAAAAGCCTCGCAGTTGTGGGCTATGGTTTCCTTGGTCATCATCTTGCGCATATCGGTGCGGTTGCTGGGGTCGCCTATCATGGCAGTGCCGCCGCCTATAAGCGCGATGGGCTTGTGTCCCGCGCGCTGCATGTGCGCCATTGCCATAATGGGTATATAATGCCCTATGTGAAGGCTGTCGGCCGTGGGATCAAAGCCCACGTAAAAAGGAGTACTCTCCTTCCCAAGCTGTTTATAAAGATCTTCCTCGTAAACTGTTTGCTTGATAAAGCCTCTTTCTTTCAGTACGTCGAATGCGTTTTTTGCCGCAGTTGCCATGGTGTGTTCTATTTAACCTCCGATATTTTTTGCTTAAACATTTCGCCTAACGCCTTGACGCCGCGACGGATTTTTTCCTCGTCGGCGTTGGAGTAGTTTAATCTTAAAGTGTTTTGTCCTTTGCCGTCCGCATAAAACACGGTGCCGGGCACATAAGCGACGTTGCGTTTAACCGCGTCGTCGAAGCACTTGCCTGCGTCGACGGGGACGGAAAACTCGCCCCAGATGAACAATCCCCCTTCGGGATCGGTGCGACGGAATTCCTCGGGCATGAATTCGTCAAGGGCGCGCGTCATTGCCTCTTTGCGGGTGCGGTATACCGGCAGGCTTTTCTGAATGTTGGGCTTAAGGTAGCCGCGCTTTAGATACTCGCACGCGATAAG
>CALVUQ010000003.1 GCA_944363615.1 uncultured Clostridia bacterium
CATTCAGAAGTGTTTATTACCGCATTTTAAATTTATTTTTGAAGTGTATGATTATGAGAGTAAACAATGAGCAAGAGCGAATATAAGAGTTGTGTTTTATTCAGTAAGTTTAAACGATTACGTTGATTGCAAAATTAGGGACAGTGTTGTTTATGGATAGATTTTTTACGCTTTTTTTTCGATGTATATTTGTAATAATTCATTATTTGCTGGCAGAAATTCATTATGCGCTGAACGTAAAGAGTTTTACGGCGATTTGCGTTTTTTGATGCACGCTGTTTAATTCGAAGTATTCTGATAAGAAAATATCAAAGGTAGGTAAAGTTTTTAATTTAAAATACAATGCTAGTTTCGGTTTATAATTTTAGGAGTTAATGTATAACCACAGCTTTAATCGGTGATTGTTTTATCTGAAAACGTAAAATCCATAAAGTATATCGTTGGATTATATGATATTCGTAAATCATTTTAGTCAAAAGACTGTCAACGTATTTTTAATTCTTGTCTTAAGATCCATAGAATGAATAGGTTACAATTAAACGGGCAGGGCGAAAATTGCTAAAAAATACTTTAAACTGCATAAAAATGTTAAAATATATCCATATTGGATAATTATTAAACGTTTGGTTTGACTTAATAAATCAAAGATGATATAATAAACTACAATTCATAACGGGGCGAAGGTAAAAATCGTTCTTCCCCAAAAGGACAACTCATGAAAGAAAGAGAAACTTTGAGAATAAACGGCCTGGGGCATCTTGAAATAGGCGGTTGCGATACAGTGGATCTTGCGCGCAAATACGGGACTCCGCTTTACGTCATGGACGAGGCATATATAAGAAAAGTGGCGCGCGGATATACGGAAATAATGACTTCCGGTTCCGGGGACGGTCTTATATGTTTTGCATCCAAAGCGTTTTCGGTCAAAGCGATTTACGATATTTGCAAAAGCGAAGGATTGGGTTCGGACGTCGTTTCGGGCTGCGAACTTCTTACGGCGCTTGATGGAGGCATGGACGCGGACAAAATTTATTTTCACGGAAACAACAAGTCGCCTTTTGAACTGGAACTTGCGATAAAAAACGGTGTTCACGCCATAGTGGTGGACAGTTTTTTCGAGATGGACGTTATCGAGAGCTTGTGCGCGTCTTCAGGTAAAAAGATAAAAGTTCTCGTTAGGGTGAACCCAGGAATCGACGCACACACTCATCATTTTATACAGACCACGCGCGTGGACAGTAAATTCGGATTTTCAATTGCAGACGGGACGGCTATAGAGGCGATTAAAAGCGTTGCGCAGCGGCCCCATATCGAATTTATCGGAATACATTGCCATATAGGCTCTCAGATTTTCGAGCTTAAGCCGTTTGAGTTGGCAGTCGAAAAGATGACCGATTTTATCCTTACGATAAAGAAAGAAACCGGGCTTAAAGTGGCGGAACTGAATATGGGCGGCGGTTACGGCGTTACTTACACCGAAGAGGATAAACCCTTAAAGCCCGAAGAATACGTAAAAGCCATAGTTGCCAAGCTTAACGAATGTATAGACGTTAAGGAAATCGAAAAGCCCAGGCTTATTCTCGAGCCCGGCCGTTCGATCGTGGGCGAGGCGGGAATAACTCTTTATACGGTGGGTGCGATAAAGGAAATCAAAGGAATAAAGAAGTACGTAAGCGTGGACGGCGGTATGTTTGAAAACCCGAGATATGCGCTTTACGAGGCTAAATACGAAGCGGTGCTTGCGGGACGTATGCGTGACGAAAAGACGGAAACCGTAACAGTTGCGGGAAAATGCTGCGAAAGCGGCGACATGCTGGTGGTGGACGCAAAACTTCCCTGTGCCCGAAGCGGCGACTTAATGGCGGTACTGACGACCGGTGCGTATAATTACTCCATGGCAAGCAATTATAACCGCAATCCCGTTCCGCCCGTCGTACTTGTCAATGACGGTAAATCGGATTACATCGTCAAGCCCCAGACTTACGAAGACATAATGAGCCGCGACGTATATCCGTTCTGGTCGCAAAGGAATAAATAATGCTCGGGTATTCGGATATATTTCAGTTTCTGATAGCGGCCGTCGCGATAGTCATTTCCATCGTGCTGCACGAGCTTGCGCACGGTTACGTGGCGCTCTGGAACGGTGACGCAACGGCAAAAGTTTACGGCAGGCTTACGCTTAATCCGCTTGCGCATTTCGATCCTTTCGGGCTTGCGATGTTATTGCTTGTCAGGTTCGGATACGCAAAACCCGTACCCGTCAACCCGGATAATTTCCGTAAGCGGAAGACGGGGATGTTTACGGTTGCGTTTGCGGGAATAACCTTGAATCTGGTACTTGCGTTTTTTTCCGTGCCGTTTTATTTGCTTTGTTCGCTTTCCGACGCGGCGATATGCGTATATTTGGGCATTTTCTTTTTTTGGATGATAATCATCAACGTAAATCTCGCGTTGTTCAACATTTTGCCGATTTTTCCGCTTGACGGGTTCCGTGTGGTGGAAAGTCTTACGCGCGCCACTAATCCATATAACCGTTTCATGCGCAATTACGGTCAGTATCTTCTGATAATACTGATAGGAATAAGCGTAATAGTGGAACTTACGAATATGCCGTACTATTTTGATCTGATAGGATTGTATATCAACTTTTTCCGTAACTGGATAGTGCGCGGATTTACCGCATTTTGGGGTTTGTTTTTTTAATGATTGACGCAAAATCCGACATAGCCAATAATGATACTTTGAATTCTGAAGACAAAGAAAACGATTCTGCCGTTATGGCGGATCCGACCGCGTCCGAGGACGGCAATTTACATGCCGGCAACAATTCCGAAGGGGAAGTGTTGCCCGACGGCGCTTCGGAATCTTATGAAAAAGCTTCCGGCGGCGGAGAAGCCAAAGAGTCTGCCGGCGGCCCTGAAGAGGAGCTTTCCGAAGAAGAAAGGAAAAAGAGGGATGAGATTCAGAAATATATAGACTCTCTTCAGGATAAAGACGCGTACAATCCCGATTCATACGAAGTACATCTTAAGAATTTTGACGGGCCGTTGGATTTGTTGTGGTTTCTGATACGCAGGTCCAAGATAGACATCAACGAAATTTTCGTGTCGCAGATTACCGAGCAGTATCTTGCAAGCATGGCCGAAATAAGCAGCCTTGACCTTGAACGCGCGTCCGAATTCATCGAAGTTGCCGCATGCCTTGTGGAAATCAAGTCCAAAGCGCTTTTACCTCGGCCGCCTGTAATCGAAGATCCCGACGACGACCCCGAAAAAACGCTTATAAGAAGGCTGGAGGAGTACCGACTTTTCAAAGAGGCCAGCAAAAAGATAAAGGAAACGGAAACGACGGGGCTGCATTACCGCGATCCCGACCCCTCTGTAGGTAAACCCAGGCTTGTGTTGGGCGACATGACCATGGACGGACTTATCGAAGCTTTAAAAAAGATGTTTGTAAAGCTGGAAATAAAAGCTAAGTCCAACCAGGAGCGAAACATAGTCAAGGACAGGTTTACCGTTGCGGAAAAAATGGCGGAAATACGGGAATATTTCGAAGACGCGGACACGGTTAAATTTACGGACTTATTCGACGCCGATTACAACAAAAGCGAAATAATAACTACGTTTCAGGCGATGCTGGAGTTATTGAAAGGACAATTTTTTCATGCGGAACAGCATGAGATTTTCGGCGAGATTATATTACACAGGGTAAGAGGAGAAGAAAACAAATATGATTGACGTAAGCATGCTGGACGAAATTCTGGAATCTTTGTTGCTTGTATCCGGCGGCGGGCTTAAAGTGGAAGAAATTGCGACGCATCTGGAAATAAAAACGTCCGAAGTCAACGCTTCAATAAACAGGCTGAAGGAAAAGTACGGCGGCAAATGCGGAATACATCTTCTGACCTATAACGGAAAAGTGCAATTTGCGTCCAATCCGTCTTATTCGGACGTAATTGCCTGCGTGCTTAATCCGATAAGGGAGCGAGACTTGTCCAACGCCGCTTTGGAAACCATTGCGATAATAGCTTACCGTCAGCCGGTTACTCGTCTTGAAATCGAACAGATTCGCGGCGTCAACAGCGAGTACACCGTTCAGATGCTGCTTAAAAATAATCTTATCGAAGTGGTGGGACGTAAAGAAGCGGTGGGAAAGCCTTTGCTTTTCGGCACTACGGACGAATTTCTGAAAAGGTTCCAGCTGGAAAGCATTTCCGACCTTCCCGATTACGAAACGCTGCTTGAATCCATTAAGGTCATCGGCGGCGAAAACGAATCCAAAAGCATTTACAACGAATTCGAAATTCCCGACGAGGAGAAGGATCCGGAAAACGTCGATCTTCCCGCAGAGGAGGAAGTACCCGATTTTCTTAAGGATGAAGAAGGCCTTCAGAAAGTCGGATGATGCGTTTATAAAAGCGTCTTAAAACGGAAAACGATATTTTTAACGGTATTCGGTCAAATAAAGCCGAGTACCTTTTTTGTTATAAGATTTTTTTAACTGCGGAAATTTGGAGGCTGAATAAAAAGTTGTTTTCTATCCTGGTTCCGATTTTTTCGTCTGCGCATAAAAAACGATTTGCGAAAAGAAACTATAAACGTGATTACAAATATTTCTTTAGTTATACTTGCGCTTAATTTTCTGATTATTCCCTTCACATTGGTTGCGGAGGGGGATATTGACGTGTTTGAAAATCAGGGTTGGTTCAGGCTGTCGCTTTTCGGTGCGATTAAGCTTTTCAAGACCCGCGCTTATCTGAAGCATCTGGATCCTCTTCACAACAATCTTATTCTTAAAGGCAGGAAAAAGGATTACGAATTTCACATCAACGCGGACAAGCGCGACAAGCAATCGGTCATAAAACTATTGGACATTGAATTTTTTCCCTATATCAACATAGTCAGCATAGACCTTGAACTTTCCGTGGGAAAACGCGACGACGCTTTATTCACCACGTTGACGCTGGGAGGATTAAAAATAGTGTTTTACGGAATTTTCAGTTTTCTTAAATCGTCGCAGAAGCTGGAAATATCCGAAAATTTTATACCGGAATACAATAAAGATATTTTCAGGACGGCATTCTCCGGCATAATAAACATATCTTTTGCAGATATTATATACAGCTTTATACTGTATCTTACAAAAAAGATACAAAACAGAATTAAGCGCGGAGGTAAAAAAGTTGATAATAGAGCATAACGAACATCCGATCGAAAGAATAATGGACAACGCGTTTGTAAAGCTTAAAGGGCTTGTAAGCGCGGATACGGTTGTCGGAAACCCCGTAACTACTGCGGACGGAGTAAGTATAATTCCGATAAGCAAAGTAACCATGGGCTTTCTTACGGGCGGCGGCGAATATGCCGACATGTCGAGAGAAAGTTACTCCGAGTATCCGTTTGCCGGAGGAAGCGGCGCGGGAATTTCCGTGGCGCCGGTGGGTTTTCTGGTAAACGACGGCAGAAGCGTAAAATTGGTGGGAGTGGACGACAAAAGCGCTTACGACAAGTTGCTTTCCCTGATTCCCGACGTTATTTCTTCTTTTACCTGCAAAAAAGAGGACTGAACGCGATGAAATCCGTATTGAGAAAATGCGCGGTTTTCACCGTTCTTGCGATAATTGCCGTATGCGTGTTTCTTTTGTCCGGAGCCATAGGAAGAGCGTACGCTTTTACGGGTTCGGCCGAGTGCATGATCGTGATTGAAAGAGATTCCGGGCGCGTCCTGAACGAGAAAAACGCAGATAAAAGGCGTCCAATGGCAAGTACTACCAAAATAGCAACCGCCATTACGGTTATCGAAAAAGTCGCGGATTTAGACAAAAAAGTCAAAGTTCCCGCGGTGGCTGTTGGGGTTGAAGGCTCTTCGATATATCTTGAAAAGGACGAGGAGCTGAGCGTACGCGATCTTCTTTACGGACTGATGCTGCAATCGGGGAACGACTGCGCGGTAGCCCTTGCGGTAACGACTGCGGGAAGCGTGGAAAAGTTTGCGGATATGATGAACGAAACCGCAATAAAAGCGGGCGCGGAAAACACTCATTTCGTCAATCCTCACGGGCTTCACGACGATAATCATTACACGACCGCCCGCGACCTTGCCCGAATTGCGGCATACGCCATGAAAAACGAAACTTTCCGTCAGATAGTTTCGACAAAGAGATACACCACCTCGTGGAAGGGGCGCGATTACGACCGCGTGATAGTCAACAAGAACAAGATACTTTCCACCTATGAGGGCGGCGACGGAGTAAAGACGGGTTATACCGTCAAAGCGGGCAGGTGTCTGGTGGCAAGCGCCACGCGCGAGGGCATGAACGTTATTGCGGTGGTGCTGAATTGCGGCCCCATGTTTGAGGATTGCCGTGCGCTTATGGATGAAGCTTTCCGTAATTTTAAACTGAGAAACGTTACGGACGCGGTAGGGGAAAACATTTCTTCGCTTGTAACGGAGGGAAAGGAAGACAGCGTAAAACTCGGCTGCACGGATATGTTCTTGTATCCGCTTACCGAAAGCGAATACAATTCTCTCAGATACGTGGCAGAAGACGTAAAACCCATGCGAGCGCCCGTCAGCGAAGGGGACGAAAACGGAAAAATTAAAATTTATTCGGGCAATCGGTTGCTTTTTGAGACAAAATTGTATAGTATAGAATCGGTTGAGCCACTTTCCGTCGCAGACAGACTGGGCGACATCGTGAAAAGGTGGAACAACTGAATATACTTTACAAGGATAACGTCGTCAATGAGGATTAACAAATTTCTTGCCGAGTGCGGTATTGCAAGCAGAAGGAATTGCGAGGCTCTTGTAACCGCGGGAAGGGTCAGAATCAACGGAAAAACGGTTAAATTACTTGCAACGGACGTTGATCCCGAAAACGACCTTGTCAGCGTTGACGATAAACCCGTAAAGCCCATAGCGCGCCATCTTTATATCGCGCTGAACAAACCCAAGGGTTACGTATGCACGACAAGCGACGAATTCGGGCGCAAAACCGTAATGGATTTTTTTGAGGGCAAGTATCCCGGTAAAAGAATTTTTCCCGTCGGAAGACTGGATTACGATACGGAAGGCCTTTTGATTCTTACCACCGACGGCGATTTGTCAAACCGTCTTATGCATCCGCGCAACGAAATACCCAAAACTTACGTTGCCAAAATCGAAGGGGAGATTTCCGAATCCGACCTTAACAAATTGCGCCAGGGAGTTATGCTGGACGGCGTCAGGACCAAGAAATGCAAGGTCAGGCTTTTGGGCTTTGAAAACAACGTTTCGCGCATTGAGGTGGTGATTACGGAGGGACGTAACCGTCAGGTTCGCAGAATGTTTGAAAGCATCAATCGCGACGTGGTGTTTTTAAAGCGCACGGCGATAGGAAACATAAAGCTGGGGGGATTATACCGCGGCAATTTCCGCGAACTGAAAGACAACGAAGTCGAATATCTGAAAAACGTATAATTTATGCGTCTGATTAAATTATAACGGGTTTTTGCTTTAATTCGGTTTAACGTTGTTATTTAAGGCCGATGAAATGCCTTACGTCATGCATAAGAAGTCTTTTCACGCTTTTTTACGGCGTTATAATAACGTTATGAGATAATCTTTGACAAGATGCGCGCCCTTGCTTTGTCCGTAAAGCGGCGCGTTTTTTTATTCTATGAGATTAAACCGTAAAAAAATATCGTATTATTAAAAATTTTTTTGTTTGCAACGCTGTTTTTGCTTGTCTTTTCTTTGGGTAAAGTTTATAATGGTAATATGGAAATTTTGGGATTTCTTTAAGATTGCAAAAGTATTGGAGGCTAAAGAATGAAAAGTGTTAAGGAGCTGAACAAGACTGCGGACGCGGCTTCCAAAAGCGTAAAAAAGACGCTTGACGCCGTGCTTGACCCGCAATCGTTTGTCGAGACGGATCGTTTTATCCGCTCCGAAACCGCTTTGGGCGAAGCTACGGGCGAGGGCGTTGTTTGCGGCTTTGCGTCCGTATCCGACGTTCAGGTAGGTGTTTTCGCGGTTAACGGCGACGTTCTCAAGGGCGGTATCGGTAAAGCAAATTCCGCAAAAATCGCAAAGTGCGTAAACAATGCGGTCAAAATGAACGCGCCCGTAATAGGCGTAATCGATTCGTGCGGGGCGCGTTTTGCCGAGGGAATCGAAGCTATGGAGGGATACAGCGCGATTTTCTCCGCTTTTTCGTCGGCCTACGGCGTCGTTCCCACGATGTTGGTGGTAAAGGGCAGTAACTTCGGTATGCTTTCCTATTTGTCGGCGATCTGCGATTTTACCGTATGCTACGACAAATCCGTTACCGCAACTTCCAGTCCGCTTATTCTCGTCGCGGGCACTACCGCTGACGCGGCTAAAGTGGGTACGGGCGAGGCTATGGCGAAGGCGGGTATTGCTTCCGCCGTCGTAAAGACGGATGCGGAACTTGCAAAGACCGTTAAAGCGCTTGTTTCCGTAGTCTGTGAGGGAGTCGTTCCTTCCGAGGACGACGGCAACAGGGTTTGCAAGGGGCTTAAGGCTGGCGTGAAAACCGATAAAGTCGTTTCGGAAATTTTCGACCTTAACACGTTTGTGGAAATAAAGAAGGGCTTTGCTCCCGAAGTTGTGACGGGTTACGCAAGATTGAACGGTGTTGCCGTGGGTGTTGTTGCTTCCGACGCTGAAAAAGGAGAAGGCAGACTGACCGCAGACGGGGCCAAAAAGGTTACCGAACTTATCAATACCTGCGACAGTTTCGGTATGCCTGTCGTCAACATCGTCGACAGTAAAGGCGTCGTTAACTGTGCCGCTTGCCAGGGAGAACTCATGCGTTCAGTAGGCGACATGATTTACGCTTACAACGTTGCGGACGTCGCAAAAATATCTTTGATTAAAGGTAACGCAATCGGCGCGGGATATGTTGCGTTTGCGTCTAAGAGCATTTACGATTATACGGTCGCGTGGGAAAACGCTACCGTCGGTATGCTTGACAACGTAGCGGCTGCCGAGCTTGTGTATTCCGCTGATTTGGCTAAGGCCAAAGATAAGGATGCGGCGTTAAATAAACTTGCAACCGCTTACGGCGAGGAAAATACCGCGGCTGTTACGGTTGCCGAAAAGGGTTTTATCGACAACGTAATCAACCCCAATTTTTCGCGTCAGTATCTGATTGCCGCCGTTCAGGCGTTTCTTGAAAAGAGGTAACAGGAAATGTACTTTTGTTCAAACGATTTAACTTTTGTGGACAGCTTGTTGGTGCTGTTTATAGGAATGGCCATAACATTCCTTGCGCTTGCAATATTGGTTGTGGCGGTCATTGCCTACGTCAAATTTTTCAAGCTGTTTGACAAAAAAGAAACCAAAAAGCCGGTTTCGGTGTCAAACGAAGCAGCTGAAGAATCCGAATCGGAAATTTCAGCAGACGCCGATACGGAAATCGTTGCGGCGATTACCGCGGCAATTTCCATGATGTACGCGGCGGAAAGCGAAGACGGAGAGGTTCCGCCTTTCAGAGTAAAAAGCATTATTCTTAATTAAAGTTTTATCAGATAGAGGAGAAAGCAATCATGCGTAAATTCAATGTAAACGTAAACGGAAATATGTATTCTGTCGAAGTAGAAGAAGTGGAGTCCGGCGTCAGCGAGGCTCCCGTTGTAAAAGCGGCGCCTGCGGCTTCCCCTGCGCCCGCGCCTAAAGCTGCGCCCGCACCTGCGCCCAAGGCAAACGTAAGCGGCGGCAGCGTAGTCAAATCTCCTATGCCCGGAACGGTGCTCAGTCTTGCCGTGGCAAACGGGGCAACCGTTAAAAAAGGCGAAAAGATTCTGGTTCTCGAAGCCATGAAAATGGAAAACGACATAAATGCGTCCGCAGACGGCGTTGTCACTTTTATCGTCAAGAAGGGCGATAGCGTTGAAACCGGTTCCGATCTTGCCGTTATAAAGTAAGGGGGAAGAAATGGACTTCATCGAAACTTTGCGTTCTCTGTGGGAAAGCACGGGAATCGCTCATTCGATCGCTTACGGAGAGTGGCGGAATTACGTGATGTTGCTCATCTCGTTTATTCTGTTCTATCTTGCCGTGGTCAAAAAGTTTGAGCCGCTTCTGCTTCTGCCCATAGCTTTCGGTATGTTTATAGTTAACATTCCGGGCGCATATAACATACTTTACGGCGCTGATCACGGCTTAACAGATCAGCAACTTTGGGACAAATATGCCGCGGCTACGGGCACTCCGGACGGTTTCACGCCCAGCTACGGATTGTTCCATTACCTTGAGTTCGGCGTATCGAAGGTCATATTTCCGCCGATTATATTCCTGGGAATAGGCGCGATGACCGACTTCGGTCCGCTTATCGCAAGTCCCAGAAGCTTACTTATCGGCGCGGCAGCACAACTCGGCGTGTTCCTGACTTTCTGCGGTGCGATAGCTTTGGGCTTTACCGGTGCTGAAGCCGCCGCTATAGGCATAATCGGCGGCGCGGACGGTCCTACGGCAATTATGGTTACGCAGCTTCTTGCGCCCAATCTCTTGTCGGCAATAGCCATAGCCGCTTATTCATATATGGCGCTGATACCCATAATTCAGCCGCCGTTTATGAAGCTGCTTACCACCAAGAAAGAGCGTATGATCAAAATGGAGCAGCTTCGTCCCGTATCTAAGCGCGAGAAGATAATTTTCCCGATAGCTGTTACGCTTGTATGCGGATTGTTGCTTCCCGACGCGTTGCCGCTTTTAGGCATGCTTATGCTGGGCAATCTGCTTAAAGAAAGTCTGGTTACCGAGCGTCTTGCCAAGACCGCCAGTAACGAGCTTATCAATATCGTCACCATTTTCCTCGGCATGATTGTGGGAACCAAAGCTTTGGGTTCGACTTTCCTGCAGCTTCAGACCATCATGATAATAGTTCTCGGACTGGTGGCTTTCTGCTTCGGCACGATAGGCGGACTTCTTATGGCAAAACTTCTCAACGTCATCAGCGGCGGAAAGGTCAATCCTCTTATCGGCAGTGCGGGTGTGTCCGCTGTTCCTATGGCGGCGCGCGTGTCGCAGAAGGTCGGGCAGGAGTATGATCCTACAAACTATCTGCTGATGCACGCTATGGGCCCCAACGTCGCGGGCGTTATAGGCTCTGCAGTAGCTGCGGGCGTATTCCTTGCGATATTCTAACGGTTAATATTAAGGAGATTTTATTATGGTTAAAATAATGGAAACTATCCTGCGTGACGCCCATCAGTCACAGGCGGCTACGCGCATGAGACTTGACGAGATGCTGCCCGTTGCGGACAAACTGGACAAAGCCGGTTTTTACGCGCTTGAGGCGTGGGGCGGCGCTACTTTCGATACTTGCCTGAGATATCTTAACGAAGACCCGTGGGAAAGACTGCGCGCACTGAGAAAAGCCATACCCAACACTAAGCTTCAGATGCTGCTGCGCGGACAAAACCTTCTGGGTTACAAGCATTACGCCGACGACGTGGTGGATCTTTTCTGCAAAAAATCCATTGAAAACGGAATAGATATCATTCGTATTTTCGACGCGCTTAACGATACGCGTAATATACGCACCGCGCTTAACGCCACCAAAAAGTACGGCGGAACCGCAGAAGTAGCTTTTTCGTACACGACCAGCAAGGTTCATACCATCGATTACTTTGTAAATCTTGCTCTCGAAATGGAAAAGATGGGCGCGGACATAATCTGCATAAAGGATATGGCAAACCTGTTGCTTCCTTATACCGCTTACGAGCTTGTTTCAAGACTGAAAGACAAACTTAATCCCAAGACCATGGTTCACCTTCATACGCATAACACGGCGGGCACGGGCGACATGGTTAATCTTAAGGCCATAGAGGCGGGTTGCGATATAGTGGATACCGCTTTGTCACCGTTGGGTAACGGTACTTCTCAGCCTGCGACCGAATCGCTTGTCGCAACGCTTGCAGGCACCAAGTACGACACGGGCATCAAACTTTCCGATCTTAACGAGCTTACCAAGCATTTCAACAAGGTTGCCGAGCGTCTTGCCGCCGACGGCTTCTTAAGTCCCAAAGTGCTTAAAGTCGACGTTAACGCTCTTATTTATCAGGTTCCGGGCGGTATGCTTTCCAACCTTATTTCTCAGCTTAAGCAGGCGGGCGCATCCGACAGACTTCTCGAAGTTCTGGAAGAGGTTCCCAGGGTGAGGGCGGACCTCGGTTATCCGCCTCTTGTTACGCCTTCCAGCCAGATTGTGGGTACGCAGGCTGTGCTTAACGTGCTTAGCGGCGAAAGATACAAAATGGTTACCAAGGAAACCAAGGGAATCCTTCTCGGCGAGTACGGCAAGCTGCCTGTCGAGCCTGACGCCGCCGTCCTTAAAAAGGTTATCGGCGACGAGAAGCGTATTACCTGCCGTCCCGCGGATAACATCAAGCCTGAGCTTGACAATTACCGTAAGGAGATCGCCGAGTATTACGAGTGCGAGGAAGACGTCCTTACTTACGCTTTGTTCCCGCAGCTTGCGATACCGTTCTTCAAGCGTCGCCAGGCGGCTAAATACGGCGTCGACAAGACCGTGTACGACAGCACTTCTCAGGTTCATCCCGTCTAATCGTAATCTATTGCAAAACACCGCCGCACGGAATTACCAAGCGGCGGTTTTGTTATTCTTCCATATGACGGAATTTTGTTTTTTATTTGTTTCGCGGTTTTAAACTGAAGCAATACAATAAAATCAATTAAGGCGCATTTTGTTTTAAGGCGGTTTTCGTCGGTATTTATTTTAACCTGTCAACGTAAAAAAACTATAAATAGAAGTCTTGCGGAAACCAATCGATTACATAACCGTCCGTAAGCTATAATTTAATCGCCAAGGAAATTTATATGAAAATTGCAGTTGTCGGCGCAGGGCCCGCGGGGCTGATAGCCTCCGCGACGGCGGCTTCGGGCGGCGCACGCGTTACGCTTTTCGAGCGCAACGAAAAGCCCGGTAAAAAATTATATATCACCGGTAAAGGCAGGTGTAACGTCACCAACCTGTGTTCTCCGCGCGAATTTCTGGAAAAAGTAGTCAGAAACCCCAAATTTTTATACGGCTCGATTTATAATTTCACGCCTTATGATACGGTAGACCTTATCGAAAGCAACGGCGTAAAAACAAAAACCGAGCGCGGCAATCGGGTTTTTCCCGTTTCGGACAAAGCAAGCGACATTACAAAAGCGCTTGTCGCCAACGCAATAAAATACGGGGTGGAAATCGCTTACGAAAACGTAGTTTCGTTATCGGCGGAAAACGGCAAATTCAGGCTTGTTTCTTCGCGCGCGGAATATGTATTCGATAAAGTAATTCTGGCTTGCGGCGGTGTAAGTTACCCGTCCACGGGAAGCAACGGCGACGGATTCAAACTTGCCGCGTCTTTAAGGCATACCGTGACAAAGCTGTATCCTGCGCTTGTGCCGTTGAATTTTTCCGAGGACGTTAAACCCCTTCAGGGACTTTCGCTAAAAAACGTTAAAGTTACGGTTTCGGACGGGGAAAAATCCGAAAGTCTTTTCGGTGAAATGCTTTTTACCGCACACGGCGCAAGTGGCCCCGTAGTGCTTTCGTTAAGCAGCGTAATAAACCGTTGGGAAGGAAAAAACATTAAATTTTCCGTCGACCTCAAGCCTGCGCTGGATCGCGAAAAACTCGACAAACGCGTAGTTGCCGATTTTACGAAATTCAAAAACAAACAATTCAAAAACTCTCTTGACGAAATGTTGCCAAAAAGTTTAATTCCGTATATAATAGGTGTGTCCGGAATAAACCCCGAAAAGCCCGTTAATTCGGTAACCAAAGCGGAACGCGAGAATTTGGTAGATATTCTTAAGAATCTGACTTTCAGCATCAGTTCTCTTGGCGGTATTGCTGAGGGAATAGTAACCTCGGGCGGCGTTTCGGTAGACGAAGTAAATCCCAAAACAATGGAAAGCAAGCTTGTGCCGGGGCTGTATTTTGCGGGCGAAATGCTGGATGTGGACGCGCTTACGGGCGGGTACAACATTCAGATTGCGTTGTCGACGGGCTATGCCGCAGGCACAAGCGCGGCAAATACATTTTGAAAATCACTCGAAACAAAAGGGAGAAATCATGCTTAATCAGGTTTTTGCCATACGCGGCGCCACAACCGTGGACGCGGATACTGCCGAAGAAATAATTTTAAGGTCTGTGGAGCTCATGCGCGAAATAGTGACGCGCAACGGCATCGACAAGGACGACAATCTGGAGATTACCGATTATCTCATCAGCACGACGGAGGACATTACCGCTTTTTATCCCGCTCGCGCAATTCGCGAAAGCGGAGTGGTGGACGCACCCATTTTCAGCATGAAGGAACCTTCCGTAAAAGGCGCGCTGCCGCTTTGCATAAGGCTGATGGTGCATGTGGCCAATTACGGCAAGCGTAAAGCCCCCGTACACGTATATCTGCGCGGAGCCTGCAATTTACGCCGTGACCTTACGGAAAACAAAAAATAAGTTTGATAATTTACGGAAACAGGACGATATAGAAATGAAGATAGCGATTGACGGACCCGCAGGCGCGGGCAAAAGCACCATAGCGAAATTACTGGCCAAAAAGCTGGGAATATTGTATCTTGATACTGGTGCAATGTACAGAGCCGTAGGACTAAAGGCGATAGAAAACGGAGTCGACGTAACCGATGAAACCGCCGTGAAAAAAATGCTTGATTCCACGACCGTGGACGTAAAATCGGAGGAAGGGGTTCAGCACGTTTACCTTGACGGAAAGGATGTGACGGGAAAAATTCGCGAACACCGCGTTTCAAAGGCTGCAAGCGATATTTCCGCCGTGCCTTGCGTCAGATACAAAATGGTGGATCTTCAGCGAGAAATAGCCGCGCGTTGCGATACGGTACTGGACGGAAGGGACATCGGCACATTCGTGCTTCCGAATGCGGAATATAAAATATTTCTGACCGCAAGCGTTGCCGAGCGCGCCAGAAGAAGATACGAAGAGCTTAAGGCCAAAGGAGAGGAATGTACTTTGGAAAGCGTTGCTTCCGATATCGAAAAAAGGGATTACAACGATTCGCACCGCGCGCTTGCGCCGCTTCGTAAAGCCGACGACGCAGTGGAAATCGATACCACGGATTTATCCATTGAAGAAGTTGCGGACAAGATTACGGCTCTTATCGGGGGCAGGATATGAGCGCTTTCTACTCGTTTTGCCGCGGGCTTTTGTATATACCCGTAAAACTTGTTTTTCCGGTTAAAATCGTGGGAAAGGAGAATATACCGCTTCCCGAAAAGGTCATTACCGTTTCGAACCATCTCTCGTGGGTGGATATTGCGCTTGTTGCGATAAACGTAAAAGGCTTCCGCCACATAATCGCTAAGAAGGAACTTACAAAGAATAAAGTTTTCGCAAAGCTCATGGAATGGGCGGGCGCCATTTCCGTCGATCGCGGTAAGGCGGACCTGGGATCTGTGCGAAAAGTTATGCACGCGCTTAAAAACAACGAAAGCATAACTATTTTTCCGGAGGGCACGCGCAATAAAAAGGACGAAAATCTGCAGGAAGTCAAGGCCGGCGCCGCCATGTTCGCCCTTAAAGGGGACGCGGAAGTGGTGCCCATAATGATTTTGCATAAACAACGCGTTTTCCGCCGCAACTATCTTTACGTCGGGAAGCCTTTTTCGCTGAAAGAATTCGGTGCGGGAAGGCTGGACAGCCATGCTGTCGAATGCGCTTCGCAAAAAATAGAATCCGAAATGAAGAACGCAAGAGAATATCTTGAGGATTACGTTTACAATCACAGGGAAAAAGAAATAAGACTTGCCGAAAAAGCGGCCAAAAAGCGTCTTAAGGCGTACAGAAAGCAAGCGCGCCGCGCAGAAAAGAATCTTAAAATTTATTTTAAAAACAATCCGTTATGAAAATCATAATCGCAAAAAACGGCGGGTTCTGTTTCGGGGTCAGAAGCGCAGTGGAAACGGCGGAAAAAAACGCGGGGCCGCATACCTATACTTACGGCGACATAATCCATAACGAGCGCGTTCTTGAACAGCTTAGTCAAAAGGGCGTCAAAAGCGTGGAAGACGTATCCGAAATTACCGATTCCGACGCCACTGTGATAATACGTTCTCACGGCGCAAAAAAAAGCGTTTACGACGAAATACGAAACAGAAGGTTCAGGCTTATCGACGCCACTTGTCCGTTCGTCAAGAAAATTCACGCGATAGTCCGCGAGTTTCACGACAAAGGATACAGGATATTCATTATAGGCGCGGCGTCTCATCCCGAGGTTATCGGAATAAACGGCTGGTGCGACGACAGCGCTACGGTCATAGACGAAAACTTCGATTTTGCGGATGTCGACCCGGAAGAAAAAGTCTGTTTTGTCGCGCAGACTACGTTTTCAACCGAAAAATATGCAGATATAATAAAAAAAATTCATAAACACCGTTTCAAAACAGTTGAAATATTCGATACAATTTGTTATACTACTGTTGGTCGTCAAAATGAAGCGAGAAAACTTTCGCAAATTTGCAATAAAGTTCTTGTCGTCGGAAGTAAGACAAGTTCCAATACGCAAAAGCTGGTTGCTCTTTCATCGTCACCGCGATGCCGTTCATACGGAATAAGCGGCGTTGACGAACTCAATAAAATAAATTTTTGCGCCTCGGACACAGTAGGTTTAATAGCGGGCGCGTCAGCTCCTGAAGAGCTGATTACGGAGGTAAGAAGGTACATGAGTGAAAAGTTCGCAGACGTTCAGAACACAGAGTTTCTTGACGCGGTAGAAAAAACGTTTGTCAGCTACAAGGAAGGAAAACGCGTAAAGGGCACTGTTATTTCCGCGGACGACAAGGGCATCAAGCTTAGCATCGGCGGCAAGAAAGACGGTTTTATTCCTAAGGAAGACGTTAACATCGACGGCTCTTACGAGCCTTCCGATTATCCCGAAGGGACTGAGCTTGAGGTCAGAATCGGCAAAAGCGACCCCGATACCGGTTGCATTTTGCTTTCCAAAAAAGCGATTGACGAGATTAAGGAAGCGGATAAGATTGTGGAAACCATCCGCAACGGCGAGAGTTTTGAGGTCACCGTCGACAGAAACGTCGAAAAAGGTCTTATCGCAAAACTCGGCACTTACAACGTCTTTATTCCCGCTTCTCAGGTTGAAGAAAGATTTGTGCGCGACCTTAAAAAATACGTGGGCAAAAAGCTTACCGTTACCGCGCTTGAGATTGACGACGCAAAACATAAAATCGTTGCAAGCCATCGTAAAATAGCCGAGGCGGAGCGTAAAGCCAAGGAAGATATTTTCTGGGCAAACGTAGTCCCCAACATGATTGTCAGCGGCGTCGTTAAGCGCACCACCGTTTTCGGCGCGTTTGTAAGCGTCGACGGTTTCGACTGTCTTGCTCATATCGTCGATTTGTCCTGGACTCATATCAAAAACGTGGAAGAAGTCCTGAAAGTGGGCGAAACTTACGAGTTTGTTGTTTTAAGCGCCGACAGAGAAAAGAACAGGGTTTCTTTGGGTTATAAACAGCTTCAGCCGCATCCTTTCGTTGCGTGCATGGAAAAACACCCCGTGGGCTCCACCGTCAAGGGTAAAGTCGTCAGCATCGTACCCTTCGGCGTGTTTGTGGAAATCGAGCCTCATATCGAAGGTCTTGTGCATGTTTCGGAAGTTGCCCACAGCTTTGTCAAAAACATCAACGATGTGGTTAACGTCGGCGACGAAGTGGAAGTAAAGGTGCTGGGTTACGACGAGGCTAACCGCAAGATAAACCTCAGCATAAAGGCTTGCCTGCCCGAAGAGGAAAAACACGTCAACAACGAAAAAGCCGACGCTAAGGACGGCGAGGAAAAGAAAGCGAGAAAGCCCCGCATAAAACAGGAGAAATCCGAACCCGAAGAGGAAAAGGAGTGGAGCGAAGATACTTCCAACAATCCTTTTGCGAATTTGCTTAAAGATCTTGACGTCAAATAAAACAATTTATTATCTCTTGTTTCAAAGCAAGAGATAATTTTTTGTTTGCGGTAACTTTTTATTCCTCAGGTAATATATATTGTTATGTTGTTCGATTTGCATAACGACCTTATTACCTCGGGACTCGGCCGGAACGAAATGCGTGCCGAAGCTGAAAAATACTCGCGCTCTCTTATGGGTGCGGTGCTTGTTTTCTGGTCAACCAAGTCAACGGGACTTCCGATGAAGAAGGATGTGCCTAAAGGCAAGAATCTGCATTTCGCCGTTGAAGATCTGCATTTTTTTTCGCCGGATAAGGGTGAGGCTCTTTTGAATCTTTCTCCCGTTTACTGCTCCTTGACGTGGAATTACGACAACGCGCTTGCCGGCGGAGCCTTGGAAAACGGAAGTCTTACGGAGAAAGGGCGCGAAACGCTGGATTTTCTTAATAAGAACAAAATCGCGGTTGACGCCGCACACCTTAACAGGAAAAGTTTTTATGAGGTGGCCGAACGCGCCGAAAGATTTATCGATTCCCATACTTTTATCAGCGATTTGTTCGATCATCCGCGCAATATTTCCTTATCAATGATTGATATTATAGTGCGCGGCGGCGGGTTGACAGGGCTTACTCCCGTCAGGAGTTTTATGGGAGGAAACGCCGATTTAAATAGTTACGTGCACGGACTGGACGTATTTTTACAAAGATTCGGCGACGACAATCTTTGCATAGGGACCGATTTCAACGGCTCGGACGATTTTCCCTTTGGGCTTAAGAGTTACGTAGGCTTTTCGTCGGTGGCGGATAAACTTTTGAAATCGGGTTACTCAAACGAAACCGTAGAAAAAATTTTTTATAAAAACGCGTTAAAATATTTTGCCTTAGGAGAACGATAATGAGAGAATTATACGAAAACCCGCTTAATTCGAGATACGCAAGTCGCGAAATGTCTGCAGTTTTTTCGGACGACAACCGTTTTAAATTGTGGCGTAAATTATGGATAGCCCTTGCCGAAAGCGAGAAGGAACTGGGACTTAACATCACCGACGCTCAGATTGCGGAGATGAAGAAATATGCCGAGGATATCAATTACGATGTTGCGGAAAAACGCGAGGCGGAAGTACGACACGACGTAATGGCTCACGTTTATGCGTTCGGTACTCAGGCGAAATGCGCAATGCCCATTATTCATCTCGGGGCTACCAGCTGTTACGTTACCGACAACGCTGAAATCATCATGATTTATCAGGCGCTTAAAATCGTGGAAAAAAAGCTTGTTGCCGTTATGGACAAGCTTAAAAAATTCGCGCTTAAGTACAAGGATACCGCGACCTTGGGATTTACGCATCTTCAGCCCGCGCAGCTGACGACCGTTGGTAAACGCGCCACGCTCTGGCTGCAGGACCTTATGCTTGATTACTACGATCTTATTCAGCTTGAAAAGAATACCAAATTGCGCGGAGTCAAGGGTACGACAGGTACTCAGGCAAGCTTTTTAAGCCTTTTCGACGGGGATCACGACAAGGTAAAGAAACTCGAAAAGCTGATTGTCGAAAAAATGGGTTTCAGATCCGCTTACGGCGTAACGGGTCAGACTTATACCAGAAAATACGATTACAGCGTGCTTTCGGTTTTATCTAAAATCGCCCAAAGCGCTTATAAGTTTGCAAACGACTTGAGAATACTGCAGAACATGAAAGAAATGGAGGAGCCTTTCGAAAAAAGTCAGATCGGGTCATCCGCCATGGCGTATAAACGCAATCCCATGCGCAGTGAGAGAATGTGCGGGCTTGCGCGTTATGTGATTTCGCTTCCCGTCAACGAGGCTGTTACCGCATCCACCCAGTGGTTCGAGCGCACTCTGGACGACAGCGCCAATAAGCGCATAACCATAGCTCAGGGCTTTCTGGCGCTTGACGGCGTGCTTAATCTTTACCTTAACATTACCGAAAACATGGTAGTTTATGAAAACATCATAAAGAAGCACATTGCGGCGGAGCTTCCTTTCATGGCCACCGAAACCATTCTTATGGAATGCGTAAAAGCGGGCGGCAACCGACAGGAACTTCATGAAAGAATCCGTACCCATTCCATGGAGGCGGCAAGGCTTGTCAAAGCCGAAGGAAAGGACAACGATCTTCTGAATAGAATCCGTAAGGACGAGGCGTTCAAAGCCGTTTGGGACAGGCTGGACGAAATTACCGACCCGAACGCTTTTACCGGAAGAGCAAGCCGTCAGGTTACTGAGTTTATCGAAAGCGAAATAGATCCTATTCTTGCCGCCCACAAGGAAGCCGCTTCGGTAAGTGCGGAAATTAAGGTCTGATCAAAAATCTTTATTTATAATTTTCCGGGGAATATTTCCGTTTATAAAAAGCACGAATAACCTTTCGCTCAATAAATGCCTTTGTCGCACTACAATCCGGTATTTGTTTTTATAATCATAGTATATTTTTCAATTAAACGCGGGGAAGTGAGAGTATGCAAACCATAAAAATAGATTCCGATAAAAAGCATTCGATTTCGAAAGACCTATATATGCAGTTTATGGAACCGCTTGGAATTACCGACGGATCGGTGGAAGCGGCATGGGACTTTGAAAAAACGATTGGCGCACTGACGTTACTGAGATTGTAAAAGAGCTGTCGCCATCGCTTATAAGATTCGGCGGTGTGTTCAGCGCATATTATAAGTGGAAAGACGGTGTGGGACCGTTTATGAAAAGGAAATCCGTTTATAACGTCGAATGGGGCGGAATAGATTCGGGCGCGGTTGGCACCGATGAATTTGTGCGGTTTTGCCGTAACGTAGGGGCCAGCCCTTTTATAAACGTCAATTTTGAATCGGACGGGCGCGAAAGATGGGCTTTTCCCGATTTCATGAAAGGCGACAGACGCGGGTTTGCCGAGGAAGCCGCCGAATGGGTGGACTACTGCAACAACCCGGACAATAAACTTAGGAATGCTAACGGGGAAAAGCCGTTTAATGTAAAACTGTGGCAGATAGGCAACGAAACGTCTTATATCAAAAACGGATTTGACGCAGTTACAACCGCAAAAAAGACGGCGGAATTTGCTAAAGCGATGCTGAAAGCCGACCCCGGAATAAAATTGATGGGATGGGGAGACAGCGGATACATTCACGCGGTTATGGAAGAAGCGGGGGGAATATCTTGATTACCTGGACTATCATAATCTTTTCGGACAGGAGCTTAATCGTGAAAATTCTCCTTTAGTCGGTACCGAATATTTAAAAGACGCAGCCGCGACATGGGACGCGATGACGAACGCTTATAAATACAATGAAGTCAAGCTTGCGCGGATGAGGGAAGACGTAAAAGGCTACGACGTTAAACTTGCTCTTTGCGAAAGTCACTTTAACTTGCAAAGCAGAAACCGCGGCGAAGTACTTTCCACGTGGGCGGCAGGCGCAGGAATGGCGAGAATTTGTAATTTATATGAAAGAAACGGCGATATTTTAAAAATAGCCAACATTTGCGATTTCTGCGGAAATTCCTGGATGGTAAACTGTGTAATGATTCCTACGCCTGTTTATTGGAGGAAAAAAGCTTATCTTATGCCCGTCGGGTTAATAAGCAAATTGTTTGCGCGTAATATCGGGGAATATGCGATCAACGTTTCCGGCGGAGGAGAGCTGGATATTACCGCAAGCTGCACAACTACGGGCGACATTTATCTGCATGTGGTAAATACTTCGTGCGATAAATCTGTAAAAGCACGTTTTGAAATAGACGGCACATCGGTTTCAAACGGGAAAGTGACTTATTTGTGCGCGGATCCGTTGTTTGAAGTTACCGAGTTTACCTGCGGAGAATTGAGCGAAAAAGAAGAAAATTTCGACAACGGAGAATATGTTTTCCTTCCTGCGTCGGTATCCGCGGTAATATTAAAAAAAGCTTGAAAATATTTAAAATGGCGCCGAGTAAGCTTAAAGCGCGCATTAGTGACAAAAAAGCCTGAATCTCACACAAAAAACGTGTTGCGATTCAGGCTTTTAACTGGTGCCCAAGGCCGGACTCGAACCGGCACGGTGTTGCCACCGAAGGATTTTAAGTCCTTTGCGTCTGCCGTTCCGCCACTTGGGCAAATTCTGGAGGCACCACCCAGACTCGAACTGGGGGTAAAGGCTTTGCAGGCCTCTGCCTTACCACTTGGCTATGGTGCCATAATAAAGTATATATGCCGTAATGCGGGCGGCGGTTCAAAAAAATGGTGGGAGCTACAGGGCTCGAACCTGTGACCCTCTGCTTGTAAGGCAGATGCTCTCCCAACTGAGCTAAGCTCCCACAACGCCGAAAGCCGGTAATTTCCGACAGCTTTTATAGTTTACCAAAACATCGGAAAAAAAGCAAGAGATTTTACAGGGTTTCGGTGAAAAAATTTCAAAGCTTTTATGAAAGAATCCGATTTATAAAAAAATCAGTCGTTTTGACAACGATTCTTAAGAGTTTCGGAATCAGAACTTTGTCTTATTCTTTTAACCGGAAAAATATTTTGGCGCTCTGCGGCTTTTTTATGAGGTTTTACGACTTTATTCGCATATTTGCCGTGCGTAAATTCTTTCCCTTTGCATACAATATTTACGAAGAGGAAATTATGTTCGAAATCAGACTGACCGTAAAAGCCGAGAATGCAGGTTGGATACAAGACAAGGAAGAATATATTAAAAGCTTCGTGGAAAGAGCGGGGGGATTCTTTGATTGCTGTAATGCGTTCGGAAGCCGCGAAATGACACTTTCGTGCGATAACCGTAAAAAGGAGAGCGTTGTAAAAGAAATAAAAAGCCTTTTATCGGACGTCTATTGCAACGAGCTTAAACGAAGCTATTTTCTGTCGAGATTAAGGCTTCCCATGCTTAAGGGGCTAAGCAAGGAGATTTTAATAAGGACTCTTATCGCGTTCGACCGCGAACGAGACGCAGAACTGGTTGAAAGCCGAATCAGGCTGGAAAAAGTTTTTTCGGTGGACGGGTTCTATTATTTCAGACTGCGCGAGCTTAACGACAGATGGCGGGAGATTGCGGAACTGACCGAGGCGAACGTCATGCTGCTTTACGACGAGAGCGCGCTTAATCTTTTATTGAAATTTTTATTAAGCGCTGTGGCGCCGAAATACGATACCGTAAGAATTCTGCAAAAAGCGGGCGGATATTTAATCAAAGCAAGCGACGTGCCTGTTGTGCCCGACAAGCTTCTTACCGCGGGAGAACTCCTTTTGTCGCTTGTGGACATTGCGCCCATGGAAATAGTGCTGGAAAACAAGATAACCGATTGTTCGCTTCTGATGAAGTTAAGCGACATTTTCGACGTAAAAGACGCAAATAATACATTATCTTTTTGTGAAAATCTGCAGTAACGGGAAAAATCAGTTGCAATATTTTAAAGGTTGTGTTATCATAAAGAGGATTTAAAATTTCAAGGAGATAAAAAATGAAAGGATCACTTATTATGGGCGCAATAACCGCGCAGCAGATCATCCTTATCGTGGTTGTGGTTTTGCTGGTCATCGCGCTTATAGTTCTTCCCATGTTCACCAATAAAAAGCGCCAGAAGGCGATTCAGGAACTTCACAATTCCATTTCCGTGGGCGACACCGTAAAGACCGTTGGCGGCATTGTGGGCAAGATTGTCGCCATTAACGAGATTAACGCCGTAGACAAAGAGTTCGTGCTTGAAACCGGGCTTGACGGCAGCAAATCCACGATGGTTTTCGATTTCAACGCCATCTACCAGGTAATGGCTAAATCGGGCGCTAAACCCGCCGTTTCGGAGGCTAAAACAGTCGAAGTTACTCCCGTAGAGCAGGAAGAAAAACCCGCTGAAGACAAGCCCGCCGATAAAGAAAGCGAGAACAAGTAATTACGTCGAATTTAAAGTTCTAAACGACAACATCCTTCTCATATAATTACAGTGTAATTGTGAGGAGGATTTTTTTATGCATTCCAACGAAACAGCCGTAGAGAAAAAACATTACGTTCTTGAGATGGTGAAAGCGCTTATATTGTCTATTATCGTTACGCTTGTGATGATACTGCTTGCGGCTTTCGCAATCAAGATTTTCAATATTCCCACGGACAGCATTATCATCATCAATCAGGTGATTAAAGGCGTGTCGATTTTTGTTTCGGCAATGATATGTTTCAAGTTGCCTTCGTGCGGTTTTATAAGAGGAATTATTCTCGGAATTCTCTATATACTCCTGTCGTTTGTGGTGTTTTCGCTGTTCAACAACGAATTCGCTTTCGGCATAAATCTTCTCAACGACGTGGCTCTTGGCGCGGTTACCGGGCTTATAAGCGGAATCATCGCCGTCAATTTAAGAAAATAAGCGGCTTTTGTCTTCAGCCTGCGCAAAACACTTGCAAAAACTTATGCCTTGTAGTATAATGTTTACAAAAATTGCGGAGGCTTAGCCAATTATGAAACACATTAAAGTTGTTGCCAAATCCACCATTTGCAGAGACAAACACACCGGTTGCGGCGAGTGTCAGTCCAGTTGCCAGTCTGCTTGCAAAACAAGCTGCACCGTGGGCAATCAGTCTTGCGAACAGAAAATCAACCGTATCGAAAAAGAAGACAACAGATAAGTAAATGGTTCACGCGTTTGACTGTCTCGGCCACAGCTTTTTGTTGGACGTTGAAAGCGGTTCGGTATTCATTGTAGATTCACTGACAAAGGCTTTAATAGAAAACCACGATTCTCCCGTTGATTATTCAAAGGGGGAATTTTCCCGTTATACCGCAACCGAAATCGCGGAAGCTGGGGAAGAAATAGACGCTCTTATAAAGGAGGGCGTTCTCTTTTCGCCTGAGCCTCCGCACAAAAAACCCGAATATGCGGGAATTATAAAAGCAATGTGTCTTAATATTTCGCACATGTGCAATTTAAGATGCGAGTACTGTTTTGCGGACGGCGGTTCTTACAGCGGCGCGATGACGAACATGAGTTTCGAAGTCGCAAAAAACGCCGTCGATTTTCTCATTGCCAAAAGCGGCGGAAGGCGCAATCTCGAAATAGATTTTTTCGGGGGAGAGCCTCTTCTGAATTTCGACGTCGTAAAGCGTACCGTGGCGTATGCTCGCGGACTGGAAAAGGAAAAGAACAAAAATTTCCGTTTTACCATTACCACTAACGCAATGTTGCTTGACGATGACGCAATTGACTTTTTCAACAAAGAAATGTATAACGTCGTCGTCAGTATAGACGGCAGAAAATCTGTACATAATTCGGTAAGGAAAACCGTTGCGGGGGAAGGGTCTTTCGACGCGGCGATGAAAAACGCGCTTAACTTCAAGGCAAAGCGCAAGGGACAGTATTACGTGCGCGGGACCTATACTGCGCTTAACAAGGATTTTTCCAAAGACGTATTGTACCTGAACGACTGCGGTTTCGACCAGATTTCCATCGAGCCCGTGGTTCTTCCCGAAAATCACAGGCTTGCAATACACAAAAGCGACGTTCCCGAACTTATCGAAGAATACGATAAACTGGTCAACGAGTATTTCCGAAGAAGAAAGACGGATAAGTGGTTTAATTTCTTTCACTTCATGATAGATATTTATCACGGTCCGTGCGAAACCAAAAGGCTTGTCGGCTGCGGCGCGGGTAACGAGTATGTTGCCGTTGCGCCAAACGGCGATATTTTCCCTTGTCACCAATTCGACGGGGACGCCGATTATAAAATAGGAAACGTTCTCGACGGCACATTCGACAATCGTATTCCCGAAAAATTCGCCCTAAACAACCTTCTCGAGAAAAAAGATTGCCGCGATTGCTGGGCAAAATATTACTGCAGCGGCGGATGCGCGGCAAACGCCATTCATTATTGCGGCGACATCAACAAACCTTACAAGATTACGTGCGAGCTTATGCGCAAAAGAATAGAGTGCGCTATTGCCGTAAATTCCCTTGAAAAATCAAAATAAATGATTGTCCGACTTAAAAACGGACTGTATTTAATTGACTAATCGGGCGGAAATATTATATAATTATGCTATTGTAAGTTGGAGGCTCTTAGATGAAGAAAAAATCGTCAATAATCAAGCTTGCGTTGATTGGCGTTGTTCTGGTAATAGGGATTGTGCTCTCGGTATGCTCTTTTAAGCTGCCGTTTTCATATTATAATTACAATTCTTTTGCAAGTTCGATTAAGCTTGGTCTGGATCTTAAGGGCGGTATTTACGCCGTTTACGATACGGAAAGCGCGGGTGTGGACAATTTCGACGCAAAACTTGCCGGCACGCAGAAAAGGCTTCAGGATCTTTTGGTCTCCAAAGGATATACGGAGGCACTTGTCACCATTGAAGACAAAACCAGATTAAGGGTGGAAGTGCCCGACGTGGACAACCCTTCCGCAGTGTTTGAGCTTATCGGCCAACCTGCCGAGTTGGAGTTCGTGCTTGACGACACCGACGAAATCGTAATTACCGGCGATCACGTAAAAAGCGCGGAGGGATATTACGATTCTACGCAGGGCGCTCCCGTCGTTTCGCTGGAGCTTACCGACGAAGGCGCAGAAAGATTCGGTGAAATAACCGCCGCAAACGTCGATAAAACCATGTCCATTTATATCGTTACCGACGGAGTCAGGGACGAAACGCCCATTTCGACAGCAACCATTCAGGAAGCTATTACGGGCGGTCGCGCACAGATAACCATGTCGGGACAGGAAACTCAGGACGCCGTTGACCTTGCCGCACAGATCATGAGCGGTACGTTCGACGTCAAGCTTTCGCTTAAAGAAAGTTCCACGATTTCCCCGACGCTGGGCGAGCAGGCTTTGTTCCTGGGTATAATCGCCGGTGCAGTGGGTCTTTTGCTTGTCGTGGCATTTCTGATCTGGAGATACAGGCTTTTCGGCGTTGTCGCAACAATAGCGCTTGCGGTTTATACGGTGCTTATGCTGTTCTTCCTGGCGGTTCTTCCTTGGGTACAGCTTACGCTTCCCGGCATTGCGGGTATTTTGTTAAGCCTTGGTATGGCGGTCGACGGCAACATCGTTATTTACGAGCGCATCAAAGACGAGTACCGTGACGGCAAATCCATTCTGGCTTCGTTGCACGCGGGATTCAAAAAGGCTACGGTTGCGATTTTCGACAGTAACATCACTACGATAATCGCCGCAATCATTCTGATAATATTCGGCACGGGCAGCATTTCCGGCTTTGGTATAACTCTGCTTATCGGTATTATTCTTTCCATGTTTACTTCTTTGGTTGTTACTCGCGGACTATGCAAATACTTTACCGCTATCAACAACACGAACGAAAAGCTTTACGGCTTAAAACGCGGCAAGGACTTTGTCCCCGATGAACTGGAGAACGTTGAAGAAGTCGAAGCTGAAGAAAAAGAAATCACCGCGCCTGCCGGCGAAACGGAAGGAGCACAAGCATGAAATTCAACAGATTGTTCGAACAGGATTTTAAAATAGTCGAAAACAAGAAGAAAGTTTTCGCTGCGCCCGTCATAGTAATCGTTATCGCAATAATAGCATGCATTGTCTATCATTTCGTTATGGGCAGCGCTTTCAACCTGGGTATGGATTTTACCGGCGGCTACAGCATCAGCGTTACTCTCGGCAACAAGCTTACTGACGAGACGTATGACACTTACCGTAATCTTGCCGTTGACATTGCCGAAGGACTTAAGGACGATGAAGGGAACGATTACGGCATTAAGGTTTCTTCCGTTCAGCGTCAGGGCGACGCCGATACCGCAGGATTGTTGCTTAAATACAAATCCGTAGGCACGGAAGAGGAAATGGAAACGATTAATGAAAAACTCAATGCTGCGCTTTCCGATTCCATGTTCTTTTTTCGTCCGACCGTTACTTTCAACGATGCAAAAACCGAGTTTACCGCGGTTTACGATAATTATCTGCTTGTAGGCGATTACGCTTACAGTTTTGAAACCAGGCTTAAAGAGGCAGGTTTAAACGTAAGTTCCGTTAACGTGTCGGAAGACAAAAAATCCGTTAAAGTTGCTCTTGCCGCGGCTGCGTCCGACGAAAACGTCGCCTCCGTCAACGAGATTATGACTATTGCCGACAATTACGGCGGCATGGTCTCCGACGGCGGACAAACAAGCTCCACGGTCAGTTCGGAAATTCTGAAAAGCGCTTTGCTTGCGGTTTCCGTTGCACTTCTTCTTATGCTTGTTTATATCATCATAAGATTTGAGCTCTTGAGCGGTATTGCCGCCGTGCTTGCACTTTTGCATGATATTATTATAATGGTGTGCTTTATGGCCATTTTCCACATCGAGATAAATTCGACGTTCATCGCCGCGCTTATCACTATCTTAGGATACTCCATCAACAACACCATAATTATATTCGACCGCGCGCGCGAGAACATTAAATTCTATGCCAACAAGCGCATTAACGGCAAACTCGTCAAACCCGCTTATATTGCAAACAAATCCGTTCAGGAAACGATTTGGCGTTCCATCAACACAACGCTTACCACTCTTATCATGATCGCGATGGTTGCAATAATAGGCGTAACCGATATAAGAATTTTCGCTTTGCCTATTATCTTCGGTTTGCTTGCCGGTACTTATTCGTCCGTGTTCCTGGCACCTACGATATGGGCACTGCTTGCGAAAAGTTTTCCCGGTACAATCAAAGCGCCGAAGGCAAAACGCGCGGTGGCAAAAGCCGACAAATAATCCGATTGAATAAGCCTTCACGCGAAGGCTTATTTTTATATCGACACTTAGCAGTGTTTTATTTCAGGTCGGGTAGTGTATAAATCGGAGCGGAAATGAACGTCAACGTATCTATTAAAAATTCAAACCCCGTAGACGCGGCTAAAGCTGAAGAATTAAGCCGTCTTTTCGGGCTGGACGAAAAAATCGTCAGCCTTCTGATTTCGCGCGGTATAGATACGGCAGACGCAATAAACAGATTTCTGTACCCCGATAAATCCATGTTTCACGATCCCTTCGGTATGAAGGGAATGAAAGAAGCGGCTGAAAGAATACGCAAGGCTGTTGCAGACAGGGAAAAGGTCGTTATTTACGGCGATTATGACGCCGACGGCGTTTGTGCCGCCGCTATTTTGTCATTATATTTGTCGTCCGAAGGGCTGGACGTATTTGTCCACATTCCCAACCGCGTAAGCGACGGTTACGGCCTTAACGAAGATTCTCTGGGTAAAATAATCGACGCTCATATGCCCGATCTCATCGTTACCTGCGATTGCGGCATCTCGGGAATAGAGGAAGTGCGTTTTGCGTTGGACCTCGGGGTAGACGTTATCGTTACCGATCATCACGAGGTGTCCGGACAGGTTCCAGAGTGTATAGTAGTCAATCCCAAGCAGGAAGATTGCGATTATCCCTTTAACATGCTTTGCGGCGCTGGGGTTGCGCTTAAAGTGGTGCAAGCTTTAGGCGGACTTGGCAAAATGCTGGAATTTACCGACCTTGCATGCGTGGCCACTATTGCCGATCTGGTACCTTTAACAGACGAAAACCGTCTGATCGTTCAATTGGGTCTGAAAAAGATAAACGAAAAAAAGAACCTCGGACTGACTTTTTTGTTTGACGCATTGGGCCTTGAAAACGTAACCAGCGGCGACGTCGCTTATAAAGTCGCTCCTCGCATCAATGCGGCGGGAAGAATGGGCGACGCTTATCGCGCTTTTGAGCTTCTGACTACCACCGACGTATCGCGCGCAAAACAAATAGTGGACGAAATCGACGGCGACAATCTGCGCAGAAAAGAAATGTGCGACGAGATGTACGCCGAAGCCGTTGAGGACCTTAATGCGGAAGACCTTGTAAACAACCGCGCCATAATATTAAGCCATCCCTCATGGGAGAAGGGAATTACCGGCATACTTGCCGCACGGCTTGCCGGCGAGTACAATCGTCCGGTGTTTATACTGGTCAGGTCCGGCGATACATACAAAGGTACCTGCCGAAGCATAGACGGAATAAATGTGCACGAACTGCTTGTGTATTGCCGCGACTCACTGGTGGAATTCGGAGGTCATGCACAGGCGGCAGGTTTTTCAATAGCTCCCGAAAAAATAGACGAGTTCCGCAAATCGGTAAACGATTATCTCAAGGCTTTTCCCGACGACCTTTTTATGCCTAAGGCTTATTACGACGCTGAAATTACGCCCAAAGAAGTCAATTACGAATTTGTAAAATCATTGGAACTGCTTGAGCCTTTCGGAAACGGAAACAACAAACCGCTTTTTAAAATGGAGCTTGACAATCTGAAGATTGCGCCCTGCAAAAGCAATCAGTCGCATATTTCAATAATGTCCGATTCGGGACTGCAGATTTTTGCGTTCAATTACTCTAAGCTTTCTTATCAGCTGATGTCGCAGGGTAAAAAAATAATCGTTACCGAACTTCAGACAAGCAATTACGGCGGAAAGCAGATTAAAGGCATCATGAAATGCTGCGCGCCTTCGTCGCTTTATATCAACGATGCCGTATGCGAGGGGTTTAAGTACGGTTTGCTTAAATATGTGCCGCAAAATAAGCCCGAATACTCGCTTTACGACGACGGTTATCTCGATAAGATTTCCCGTAATCTGTACGGCACGCTTATAATCGCCCCAGACAAGGCCTCTTACGACGAGTATGTCGGAAAACATGCATATCCGTTTTTCAAAGAATTCATGTACGCCACGTCGCGCAATAATTATTCAAGGATAATCGTCGCACCTTCCTTAGAGCAGGGAAATCTTTGCTTTGCCAATTACGATCATATCGTATTTTTGCGCGCGCCGTTGAACAGCGGTATAATTTCTCATCTTAATTCGGTTACGAAAGCGGAAATATTATTACCCGAAAACTGTCGGGAAGATTACGAAGTCAGCGTAAACAGACAAGTTTTCGCGGATTATTTTGAGGCGATGAAAAAGCTTCAGAATCTTTCCTTTTCGGGGTTTAACGCATATTTCCGTCATTTGTCCAAAGACAAACCCGAATTTAAAATGGCTCAGTTCATGTTCTGTCTTGACGTATTTGAGGAGCTGGGCTTCGTCACCGTCGCAAACAATCCCTATCGCATAATGTTTAACGGCGGAAAAAGAGCGGACCTGAATTCTTCGTCCGTTTATAAACTCATAAAGGAGAAAGTTAAGGAATAAATGCAACAGCTGAGAGAAAAATTCGAATTGGTGTTCAATCCGCAGCAAACGGAAATGCTTAACAGAGCAATGGATTACGCTGCCGAAATGCACGCCAATCAATTCAGAGAGTCGGGAGAGCCGTATATCACTCATCCGATAGCCGTTGCAAGCATTCTTTTCGATTTGGGGCTTGATTGCAATACTTTGGCGGCGGCGCTTTTGCACGACTGTGTGGAAGATACGCCCGCAACCGAAGAAGAAATAAAAAACAAGTTCGGAGAAGAGGTGGCGGAACTTGTTTCGGGCGTTACCAAACTTGACAAAATAGCCTTTAAATCCAAAGAGGAGGAGCAGGCTGAAAACTTCAGGCGGATGTTTTTCGCGATGGCAAAGGATATCCGCGTAATCATAATTAAGCTTGCCGACAGACTGCACAATATGCGTACGATTTCCTCCCTCAGCGAGGAGCGTCAAAAGGCAATGGCCAGGGAAACGCTGGAGATATTTGCTCCGCTTGCTTCGCGCCTGGGCCTCAGTTATCTCAAATGCGAGCTTGAAGACCTTTGTCTTAAGGTTCTGGAGCCCGCCGTTTACAATTCGCTTGTGGGTGAAATCGCGTTGAAACGCGCCGAGCGGCAGGAGCTTGTCAATCATATTTGCGCGCGCCTTACTTCATTGTTGGCCGAGCTTAAAATTAAAGGCGAGGTCAGCGGCAGACCTAAGCATTTTTACAGTATTTATAAAAAGATGAAAAACAATAACCGCACTTTCGACCAGATTTACGATTTGACGGCTGTGCGCGTAATTGTGGAAAACGTCAAAGACTGCTACGAAGTGCTGGGTATGATTCATACCATGTGGAAGCCTATACCGGGAAGGTTCAAGGATTATATTGCGGTCCCGAAGCCCAACAATTATCAGTCGCTTCATACGACCGTCATGACCACATACGGCATGCCTTTTGAAATACAGATACGCACTTACGAAATGCACAAAATAGCGGAATACGGTATTGCGGCGCACTGGAAGTACAAAGAAAACCGCAGCACGACGAACGAACTGGACGAAAAGCTGGAGTGGCTCAGAGGGGTTATGGACGTGGAAAGCCAGACTTCCAGTCCTCAGGAGTTTTACGAGTCGCTTAAATTCGACCTGTACAGCGGACAGGTTTTCGTCTTTACGCCCAAAGGCGACGTAGTAACTCTTGCCGAGGGGGCAACGCCCGTAGATTTTGCATATTCGGTACACAGCGCAATCGGCAATAAGTGCGTAGGAGCAAAGATAAACAATAAAATCGTACCGTTGGAGACTAAACTTCACACGGGCGACTATGTGGAGATTATAACTTCAAATCTGTCCAAAGGCCCCAGCCGCGATTGGCTTAGGTTTGTAAAGACGTCCCAGGCAAAGTCCAAAATTAAGGCTTTTTTCAAAAAAGAGCTTAAAGAGGACAACATCAAGCGTGGTAAAGAAATGCTGGAAAAAGAAGCCAAAAACCGCGGCTACGTGCTGGGCAATCTTATGGTGCCCAAATGGCTGGACGTCATCATGCAACGCTATTCGATATCGTCGATTGACGATCTGTATGCGTCGGTGGGATACGGCGGATTTACGGTTAACCAGATACTTTCTAAGCTTATCGATTTCTATAAGAAAGAGGAGCGCGCAAAAGCACCCGTAAAGACAAACAATAGTAGCCGTTCTCTTTCTTCGGGCGGAGTGGTGGTCAAAGGCCACGACGACCTTCTTGTGCGTATGTCGAAATGCTGTAACCCGGTCCCCGGCGACGAAATCGTGGGCTTTATTTCGCGCGGCAGGGGCGTCGCAATTCATAGGAAAAACTGTCCCAATCTTAAAAATATTGAGGATTTCCGCCTTATAGAGGCGCATTGGGCAAATGCCGGTAACGCGCCTTTTGCCGTTTCCATGCAGATAGAAGCGCAGAATTCCAACGGCTTACTGGCACGCATAACCGCCCTTATCAGCGAGATGAAACTTACCATCAACAATCTTAACGCCCGCGTGGATAAATCGGATAACGCGATTATAAATCTATCCGTTATGGTGGGCAGCATTGCGGAGTTTGACAGCGTAGTGAATAAGATTCAGTCGCTTCCCGATGTGGAAAAAGTATTCAGGAGCAACCTTAACTGATGAAAATGCTTAAACTGGTCACAAGCGTGGCAAGCACCAATACCTATATTCTGTATAACGATTCGGATTGTGTAATCGTAGATCCGGGCGACAACGCGCCGCTTTTGTTTTCGACGCTTGAAGAAAACGGACTTAAATGCAAGTTTGTTTTGCTTACGCACGCTCATTTTGACCACTGCAACGTTTGTTCGCTTCTGCAGTCGTACGGCGCAAAAGTTTTTATGCATGCGGGGGATAAATCGCTGTTGCGTACAGATAAGAATCTTGCCGTAAAATTCGGGATTGCTTTTAAAAGTTTTAAACCCGATTATTATGTGGCGGACGGGCAAAAGCTTGATCTTTGCGGAATCGAATTTACAGTCGTTCACACGCCCGGACATACCAACGGCAGCGTATGTTATCTTGCCGAAAATTTTATGTTTTCGGGCGATACGCTTTTTCATCTTTCGGTGGGAAGGACGGATTTTCCCACGGGCAGCGACGCAAAAATGCGCAAGTCGATTAAGAAATTATTTGCGCTTAAAAAGGATTACATCGTTCTGCCCGGACACGGGTTGCAGACCAGACTGTCTTACGAACGCGTTTCAAACCCATATGCTTGAATTTTCCACTAACAAAGAAGACATAAAAAGCGAATTGCTTGACGAAATAAAACTGTTTTTTCCTTATCCCGAGGAATGCAATCTTAACGTACGTCATTCATGCGACGAAAATCAAAACGATTCCGGAACGGAAATCGGAAATACGGTTTTTATCGATGACAAGAGATACGACTACGTCAAAACCATAGGGAAAAATTTGTCGCAGCAGGATTTTAAAAGGCTTTTTAAACGAGAGTGCAAGCTGTCTGTTTATCGTGCGTTTTCAGCGTTTACGGGGATTAAGCCGCCCTGGGGCAGTCTTACGGGTATAAGACCCTCGAAACTGGTATATGACATGCTTGAGGAAGGACTTTCCTTAAACGAGTGTCAAGAGCAGCTTTCCGAGCGGTTTTTCGTAAGTCGCGAAAAAGCCGGTCTTATATGTGACATCGTAAAAAACCAAACGGGCTATTATAAAAAAGACGACAGCCTTTTCAACATTTATATACACATTCCTTTTTGTACGTCAAAATGTAAATACTGCTCCTTTACGACGGAGACGGTTTCGCGCGCCTCGGGACTTATACCCGAATACGTTAAAAAGCTGAAAGAGGAGATTTCCGACGCCGTGGATACTGTTTTTTCGTACGGGAAACTGTGTTCGGTCTATGTGGGCGGAGGAACGCCCACCGCTTTGTCTGCAGAGGAATTATACAATCTTTTATATGATTTTCCGTTTCGGGACGTTGAGTTTACCGTAGAAGCGGGACGTCCCGATACGATTACGGAAGAGAAGCTGGACGCAATAATGCGCGTAGGAGCAAACAGAATATGCGTTAATCCGCAGACGCTTAACGACAAAACGCTTAAAGAAATCGGAAGAAGTCACACCGCGGAAGATTTTTACCGTAAATTCGCTCTTGCCCGCAAATACGATTTTTCGGTAAACGTTGATCTTATTGCGGGATTAAGCGGGGAAACTTTTGAGGATTTCGCGTTTTCGCTTGACAAAATCGCGGAATTAGCCCCCGAAAACGTCACGGTGCACACATTGTCCAGAAAAAACGGGTCGGAGCTTAAGCAGGAGGGGAAAATAGACAACTCCCATGTGTCCCGCATGACAGATTACGCCTTGCGCGAATTGACGGGAAAAGGTTACGTTCCCTATTATCTTTACAGGCAGAAGCAGATGCTGGGCAATCTGGAAAACGTAGGTTACTGCCTTAAGGGAAAACAATGCGTCAACAACGTCACCACAATGGAAGACTGTATGTCCGTTATTGCGTGCGGTGCGGGTTCCATATCTAAAGCCGTTTCTGACAAAGAAAAACGTATTGTCCGTTTTGCGGATTTAAGGGACGTTAAGTTGTACCTTGACCGCTTTGACGAAAAGTTGGCGGAGAAGAGAAATTTCTGTCAAAAACAGTTTACAAAGTCACGTTAAAGTGATATAATAACAAAAGTACCTCGTTCCACAGGTTATGGGAATCTCCGTCCCGCTACTTAGGTCCGAGGCGAATAATTTTTCCATGGAGGGTAAACAATTATGGACAAGGAGACTAAGGCACAGATCATTGCCGAATACGCAACGCATGAAGGCGACACGGGCAGCCCGGAGGTTCAGATAGCGCTTCTGACTTATCGCATCAACCATTTGACCGAGCACCTTAAGGTTCACGCAAAGGATTTCCATTCCCGTCGCGGTTTGTTGCAGATGGTCGGTTCCAGAAGAAGTCTGTTGAATTATCTCAAAGATCTTGACATCGAGAGATACAGACAGCTTATCGCAAAACTTGATTTAAGAAAGTAATTTGTAAAATTTCAAGGGCGTAATCGGTTGTTATGCCCTTAATTTTTTGCCGTCCGCGAGAGACGCGGGTTCGGCGTGGGAGGTTTTTATATGAACGAAGCTAAAATTTTCAAGACTACGATAGGCGGCAGGGAAATGACCGTCGAAATCGGCAAGTACTGCGGCCTTTCAAACGGTTCGTGCATCATAAGATGCGGCGATACCGTCGTTATGACCAACGTAAACATGTCGCCCGAGCCGCGTCCCGGTATGGATTTCTTTCCTTTAAGCGTGGATTTCGAGGAAAAAATGTACGCCGTGGGTAAAATTCCCGGCAGCTTTAAAAGAAGAGAAGGAAGAGCAAGCGACAAAGCCATTCTTACCTCGCGTCTTATAGACAGACCCATAAGACCTTTGTTCCCCAAGGGACTTTTCAACGACGTTTGCGTGGTCGCAACCGCACTTTCCGTTGATACCAATATACCGCCCGAAGTGTTCGGTATGATCGGTTCCTCCATTGCGCTTTCCATTTCAGACATTCCTTTCTACGGCCCCACGGGCTCCGTTGTGGTGGGATACGTTGACGGTCAGTACGTCATTAACCCCGATAACGAACAGCGTGCAAAAAGCCAGATGCACGTTTACGTTTCCGGTACCGCTGACGCCATTATGATGGTGGAAGCAGGCGCCGACGAGGTTTCCGAGGACGTTATGCTGGGCGGTATTCTTTACGCGCATGAGGAAATCAAGAAGCAGGTTGCGTTTATTAACGATATAGTTAAAGAAGTGGGCAAGGAAAAACTTGCCGTAAATCTTTACACCATTCCCGAGGAAATCAATCTTGCCGTAAGAGAATATGCGGACAAGCTGGTCGACGAAGCTTTGGCCGAAACCGACAGGCAGGAGCGTCAGAAAAAACAGGACGCCGTCGACGAAAAAGTGCTTGAGCATTTTGCGGATATTTATCCCGACAACGCGCGCGAAATCAAAGACGTGATTTATTACATTACCAAAGAAAAAGTACGCGCAAAGATTCTTAACGAGGGATTCCGTCCCGATGGCAGAAAGATGACCGAAATACGCGACATCTGGTGCGAAGTGGGCATACTTCCCAGGGTTCACGGTTCGGCGGTATTTACCCGCGGCCAGTCTCAGGCGCTTTCCACCTGCACTCTCGGCATGATGAGCGAAGTTCAGAAGCTTGAAAACCTGGACGAAGAATACTGCAAAAGATACATGCATCACTATAATTTCCCGGGATACAGCTCCGGCGAGGCTAAGCCGTTAAGAGGTCCCGGCCGCCGCGAAATCGGCCACGGCGCTTTGGCGGAACGCGCGCTTGAGCCCGTCATTCCTTCCGAAGAGGAATTCCCTTACTGCATCCGTACCGTCAGTGAGATTTTAAGTTCCAACGGCTCGACTTCTCAGGCAAGCGTTTGCGGCTCCTGCCTTGCGCTTATGGACGCCGGCGTACCCATAAAAGCACCCGTCGCGGGCATTGCCATGGGACTTGTCAAGGACACCGAAAGCGACAGAGTTGCGATTATGTCCGATATTCAGGGCATGGAAGACTTTTTGGGCGATATGGACTTCAAAGTGGCCGGCACCGCGAAAGGTATTACCGCCATTCAGATGGATATTAAAATCAAAGGTATTGACGAAAGGATTCTGCGTACTGCGCTTGCTCAGGCAAGAGAGGGCAGACTTTATATCCTGGACAAAATGCTTGCCGTCCTGCCCGAACCCAGAAAACAGCTTTCGCCCTGGGCGCCCAAGATTATCACCTTTACCATCGATCCCGAGAAGATCGGCGACGTTATAGGAAAGCAGGGTAAAGTAATCAACAAGATTATCGAAGAGACGGGAGTCAAGATGGACATCGAGGACGACGGAACGGTTTACATCGCCACCAACGACAGCGATATGGCCGAGAAAGCAAAGAGCATTGTGCTTTCCATCGTCGAGGATCCCGTACCCGGCAAAATTTACGAGGGCAAAGTAGTCCGCACCATCGAGATAGGCGCGTTTGTGGAAATTGCCCCCAACAAAGACGGAATGATTCATATTTCCAAGCTTGCTAAAGAGCGCGTGGGTAAAGTCACCGACGTGGTCAACGTGGGCGATACCGTCGTCGTGGAAGTCATTAAGATCGACGACAAGGGAAGGATTAACCTTCGTCTTAAGAAAAAACTCTGATTGAAAAACACAGTAAACATATCCGCCCGTATCAAGCGTGCGGATATGTTTTTTTGCGCCGCATAATTCCGAATTTTTTCCTACGCTTCATATAAAAGAATTTTCCCGAATATTATTATACAGTGAAACTAAAGCCGCTTGTTGCGGCGGTGTCGGGAGAGTGCAGATGAAATCGGGCTTAAAATTTACGCGCAGAGTAGTGGCAAACTTTGCCATGGCGGCTGTTATAGCGGGTCTTTTCCTGTTCGGAATAACGGGAACCGTCGTTGCCGCGGACGCAAACAACGCTCCCGTTTACAAAGGGGCTAATCCCGGGAAAGTTTCGCTTATGATAAACGTATATTGGGGCACGGAATATATCGACGGCATGCTTGATGTGCTTAGGGAAAATAACGTTAAGACCACTTTTTTCGTTGGCGGAATGTGGGTGCGCGACAACGAGGAGACCTTCAAAAAAATAGTTGCCGACGGACACGAAATCGGCAATCACGGTTTTTTTCACAAGGACCACGATAAAATTTCGGCGGAACGCAACCGCGAGGAAATTTCTTCCACGCATAATCTCGTTTCGGCGGTCAGCGGGATAAACATGACGCTTTTTGCCCCGCCGTCCGGCGCTTTTGACGACGTAACGCTTGAAATTGCCAAAGAATTGGGTTATACTACAATCATGTGGTCCAAAGACACTATAGACTGGCGCGATAAGGACAGCAAGCTTATTTTCAACCGCGCCGTAAAAAACGTTTCGGGCGGAGATCTTATTTTGATGCATCCTACGGCGGCTACGCTTGCGGCGCTTGACAGCATTGTGAAAGCAGTAAAGGAAGCGGGACTTACGGTTGCGCCCGTCAGCGAAGTTTTACCGGCGGAATAGTTGCTTGCCTTATAAAACGCGACGGCGAAAAGAATACTATCCGAGGAGGAGTTCAGATGAACAATATACTTGAATACGAAAACGGCTTGAAAGCGGTTATTACTTATATACCCGGCGTAAGATCGGTTGCCGCCGGGGTCTGGGTAAGAGTGGGCAGCAATGCCGAAAACAAGGAAAACAACGGTATTTCCCATTTTACGGAACATATGATGTTTAAGGGGACGGACAAGCTTTCTCCTTTCGACATTGCAAACAAATTCGAATCTTACGGCGCAAACGTAAACGCGTTTACCAGTAAGGAATGTACTTGTTATTATTTTAAATCCGTGGACGAGTATGCCGAAAATTGTTTTTCGCTTCTCGGCGACATAATCTTCGACTCTGTTTTTCCGCCGCAGGAGCTGGATAAGGAACGTAAAGTAATAGTAGAAGAAATTAACATGGTGGAAGATTCGCCCGAAGACATCTGTTACGACGAAATAGCTTTCGCCACTTACGGCGACAGGGGACTGGGCAAGACGATTCTGGGCCCTGCGGAAAACGTTCTTCGCTTTACCGGCGACGATGTAAGAGAGTTTATGGCGCGCTATTATTCTCCGCAGAATACGGTTATAGCTTTTGCGGGAAACATTACCGACAAAGCCGCCGACAAGCTTATCAGAAAATATATTCTCAGCCGTTACAAAAGGGATTACGGACAAACCCGTCCTGAAGCAAACGAGTTCAGAAAGAGAAATTATTCGGAAAGAATCAAAAATTTCGAGCAATCCAACATAGCTTTGTCTTTTCCGTCGCTTCCGTTCGGAGATAAGGATTTTACCGTTCAGGCCGCGCTTAACGTAATAGTCGGCGGCGGAATGAGCTCCAGACTGTTCCAGTCGGTAAGGGAACAGCAAGGCCTTGCGTACAGCGTTTATTCGGCGCCCAACGGTTACAGCGATATAGGCACGATTAACGTTTTTCTCAACATAAGCGAATGCAATACGGAGTGCGCTCTTACCGCGGTCAAAAAAGAAATCGACCTTATCAAAGAAAAGGGGATTACCGACGAGGAGCTTGAAAGAACTAAGGTACAGCTTAAGTCCGCTTTGGTATTTGCGGAAGAAAACGTCCAGACCGTGATGTCGTCCTGCGGAAAGTTAATGTTGCTTAAGGGCGAGCTTTATGACGTCGACCGCAAGATTGCAGAAATAGACGCAGTAACCAAAGAGAAAGCAAACGCTTTCGCAAAAGAGGTTTTCGATTATTCCAAAATGAATGCGGCATACGTCGGCAAAAAGACCGATGTCGACATAATGAAATTATTCTGAGCGAATATTTTACGGGAGAAAAAATTATGGATAAACTGGATAAGATTTTTCAGATGCAAAAGGCGCTTGACGGCTATATTGCGGAAAACCGATCGCTTGATTTTACTGTGGACGAGTGGGTTCAGAAAAAGTGTCTTGCCATGATCAGCGAAATCAGCGAACTTCTTTGCGAAGTCAATTTCAAATGGTGGAAGAACAAGAAGGAAATCGACGTAAAAGCCGTTAAAGAAGAAATGGTGGACATACTGCATTTTCTTGTGGGCATGTGCATCAACGTCGGTATGACGGCGGACGAAATGTTTGAAATTTATTATAATAAAAACAAGGAAAATTTCGACAGACAAAACGGACTTTCGCAGAAAAAAGGTTACGAGCTTAAAAATAATTGACGAAATTTTATGAAAATCGTCCGAAAAAGGGCGGTTTTTAATTAAATTTTAATGATTGATTTACGCTTGAAAATGATTGAAAGTAATTTCTTAATGTGTTATAATATATCGGTAGAATTTTTGTCAGAGGTGTTTTGTTTTGCCTGCCAAAAAATATTCTGAAAGAAAAAGAGAACAGCGCGACGCCGCCAACAGTGAGGCTGCAGGCGTTATTCTTATCATAATTTCGGCTTTCCTGCTTTTGTGCATGCTTACCCGCGGGCTTATTCTGGGCGATATCGGAAGGGCTATTGCAAACGTTTTTATGGGAGTCATCGGATACGTTACATATCCGCTGCTGCTGTTCATGCTTATTCTGGGCATTCTTAAGGTTCAGAAGCGTAAGCTTTCCGTCCGCGTCAGATATGCCGTCTGGATTTCCGTCATCGCTTTTGCCGTAATCCTCATCGCTCAGCTTGCCACAAGTCACTCATATCTGGGTAACGGATTCAATTCCTATGTTTCCGATGTTTACGCAAATAAAAATACTGTGGGCGGAGTGCTTTTCGGCGTTATCGATTATGCGTTTTACGCCGTTGTGGGCACTGTTTTTGCTTATATAATTTTTTCGCTGCTTATAGTTGCGGCACTGTTTTTCATGTCCGGTTTTTACACCAATCTTCCCGTAGTAAAACGGGCGGACAAAAGGCGCAAAAACAAAATGGTGAAAAAGTCTTCCAAGGGATTCGTTACCGAGGCGTCATATGACGCAAACGGATTTTTCGACTCGGAAAATCGCGGCGGCGGACTTTTTGTCGGTTCGATTATAAAGCCGGACGTAAGATATTCTGATTCGGGCAGCTTCGACGATATTCCCGAAACACGTGAAAAAGCGGAACAGCCCAAACCCGAAGTCCGCGAGGAGATCGACGCCGAAAAAATTTATGACAGGGAAAGGGCGCGCAAAATCCTTTTTGAAGACAACAAAGAAGCTTACGAGAGATATTTGCCCTCTAAAGCTACGGCTCAGCCCGTCGTTAAGTACGAAAAAGAAAAGGAAGATAAACAGGTTATCCCCGAAGTTCCGGTACCTCCCCAGAAATATTTCGAACAGAATTACGTCGCAGGAGAAATCATTAACGGGGATGAAGTTACCGCGCAGTTGTCGGGCAAAAGCAAAACTTCGGAATCCAAACCCGTTTCCGATTATTCTTCTTTCGGCGCAAGCGTGTCCCGTAACGATTCGACTGCTTCCGACAGCGTTATAAACTATACCAAAAGCACGGCTACTCAGGACGCGCTGAAAAGCAGCGTACAGGAAGATCAGCCTTATTTTAATCCAGGGCCCATCATCAACGGCGACTTTTTCGTGGAAGGCGAAGAGGCGCCCGTCGTAAAAATGTATGAAGAGGAGAAATCCGATAAAGAAGCCTCATCGGACGAGCCCGCGGCGAACGCCGATCTTAGCGGAACTTATGAATCCGACTCCGCGCGCGATAATAACGAAAACAACTTCAATTCCTCATATGTAAGCCATGACGATTATGTCGAAGACAAGCCCGCGCCCGTGTCGCAGCCGGACATGAGCGTATATTATCATCATGAGGAAGAATCCGATATAAACGAGCCCGCAACGGCGAAACAGCCTGAAATCACCGAAACGGTTTTCAAGCACGACGAAACCGCTTATTCCAACCTTGTGGACGAATTGGAAAACGAATCGCTTGAATTCGAAACGGAAAAACCCGACTCAGAATCCGTTTCCGAGGAAATTGAAACGGAAGTTCAGACCGAAGTTCAGCCCGTTTATGACGCTTATGCGGATTTGGAAACGGACGTGGAAACCGAAAAAACCGCGCCTTCAACCGAACCTGAAGAAGTTTTGTCGGCAGAAAAGACGGAAACGCCTGCTGCCTCGGCCAACGTTGAGGAAAATAAAACCGTAGAGGAGAATAAAACCGAAGACAAGGAAACTGAACTTTCCAAGAAATTCGAAAGCTCCACTTCGTCTTTTAATATTTCCGAAGAGGTGGAGGATCTAAGCGAAAAGTCTTATTCCAACCCCAACGACACAACGGGATATTACAATACCGTTACGCAATCCGCCGCAACGGCTAAGGCGCCTGATAAAAATACTTTCGAAACCAGAGTAAACGCTCTCGATCAAAAGCTTAATCCTTCGTCTAAGCTTGCCAACCAGATAGACATCGATACTTTCTCGCACCAGCTGGCTAAAAAGCAATCGACGGAAGAGGTTAAGCCCAAACCCAAAAAGCACGCCAAATACGTCGCGCCTCCCATAGATTTGCTTGTTACCGAATCCATGCGGCCCGAATCGGATGAAAGCGACACCAATGCCAAAATAGCTACACTTGAAAACACTCTTGAGGAATTCGGCGTACCCGCAAAAGTAAACGGAGTCACTTACGGCCCTGCAATTACGCGGTACGAACTTGATATGCCGCCAGGAATGTCAGTAAGGAAAATAGAGTCGCTTGCGCCCGACATCATGTACAGCATGAAGTGCAGCAAGCAGATACGTATCCAGTCGCCTATTCCCGGCAAGCGCGCAGTGGGTATAGAGCTTCCCAACGACATAATTTATACGGTCGCGCTTAAAGACATAATCAATTCAAGCGAGTTCAAAGCGTCTCCGTCACCGCTTACCATTGCTCTTGGAAAGGATATTCAGGGTAAGGTGATGACTGCCCGACTGGACAAAATGCCTCATCTTCTTATCGCGGGAACAACGGGCAGCGGTAAAAGCGCATGTATAAATTCTCTTTTGATAAGCCTTTTGTATAAGGCTTCTCCTCAGGATTTAAGAATAATACTGGTAGATCCCAAGCTTGTCGAATTTACGGCATACAACGGATTGCCGCACATGATGATACCCAATGCAATTACCAACGTCAATCAGGCGATAAACGCGTTCAAATGGGCGGTTGAGGAGATGGAGCGTCGTTACGAAACCTTGCGTGAAAACCAAGTGCGCGACATTCAGGAATACAACTCAAGCACCGCCGTTAAGGAGGGTGCTGAGCCTAAAATGCCGTTTATCGTGCTTGTCGTGGACGAGTTTGCGGATCTGATTACTTCTTCGCAGGCTAACCGCAAAATACTTGAAGACTACATCATGCGCATAACCAGTAAAGCGCGTGCGGCGGGAATTCATCTTGTACTTGCAACGCAGCGCCCGTCGGTGGACGTCATTACTGGTACTATCAAGGCAAACCTTCCCAGCAGAATTGCTTTTGCGGTCGCAAGCGCGCAGAACTCAAGAATCATTCTGGACGACGTGGGGGCGGAAGCGCTTCTCGGTCGAGGGGACATGTTGTTTGCGCCTGTTGGCGAAAGCGACGCGATAAGAATTCAGGGCGCTTTTGTGCAGAACGACGAAGTTAAAAATATCGTAAACTTTGTTAAAGAGCACAATCAGCCTGACTTTAACGATGATTTCGAAAAGGCGATCGTCGTCAAGGAGAACGATTCCGATCACGACGGTTCCGGATCGGACGAAAACGGTCCTTACGACAACGAACTGATTGACGTCGTACGTTGCGTCATAAAAGCGGGTATGGCTTCCAGCTCTTTCATACAGCGTCGTTTCCGCTTCGGCTGGAACAAAGCCGCAAGAATAATGGAACAGATGGAAGAACTGCATTTTATCGGACCTCAGAACAATTCCAAGCCCAGAGAAGTTTATATTACCAAAGAAAAGTTTAAGGAATTCTTCGGTGAGGATTATGAAGAGTAAAAAAATTGCCGTTATTTCATTGGGATGCGACAAAAACCGTGTCGATACCGAGAAAATGCTTTGGTATCTCAGCAGCGGCGATTACGTTGTCACAAACGACTATGCGGAAGCGGAAGCGATAATAGTCAACACTTGCGCGTTTATCGAAAGCGCCAGACAAGAGGCGATAGACACTATTTTACAGGCGGCGGCGTTCAAAACCGCGGGTAAATGCGAAAAGCTTATCGTCACGGGATGCCTTATCGAAAAGTATGCCGACGAGGTGAAATCGGGCATACCTGAAATCGACGCCGTGCTCGGGATAAACGAATACGAAAAGATTCGTTCTTGTTTGGAGGAGGGCACCGGGCCAGCAGTTCCCGACGACGGCAGAATTCTTACCACTCCGCCGCATTACGCATATCTCAGGATTGCCGACGGCTGCGATAATTTCTGTACGTTTTGCACCATTCCGTCCATAAGAGGCAAATACCGCTCCAGAACTATCGAAAGCCTTTACGCTGAAGCAAAGTTTCTTGAGTCAGAAGGCGTGAAGGAGCTTATACTGGTTGCTCAAGACGTGACAAGTTACGGCAAGGACATCTACGGGGATTACAAACTCATTGACCTGCTTCGTAAACTTTCGGAATTGGATTTCAAGTGGATAAGACTTATGTATTGTTATCCCGAGCTTGTGACCGATGAGCTTATCGACGAAATTGCGTCCAATCCCAAAATTGCCGATTACATAGACATTCCGTTGCAGCACGTTTCTAACCCCGTGCTTAAGCGCATGAACAGACGCAGCAATTACGCTGACATCTGCAAAATCTGCGATAAGCTTAAGGAGAAAAAGATAGCTTTGCGCACTACTTTTATGGTAGGATTTCCCGGGGAAACAGAAGAGGATTTTGATTTGCTTATGGATTTTACCAAGCGTTTCAAGCCTTATAACTTAGGTATTTTTGCATATAGTAAGGAAAAGGATACGCCTTCTGCCAAGCTTAAAGGACAACTTCCTAAAGCGGAAAAACTTAAAAGAGTAAGATTGTTGGGCGATCTTAATCTTGAAAACGTACGTGAAAGCAACAGCTCCGCAATAGGCAAAACTTTTGAAGTGCTGTACGAGGACGTCGATTACGACAGGGGGCTTTTTAAAGGCAGGACTCAGTACGACGCACCAGATATTGACCGAACCGTTTTCTTTAAGGCGGATTTTGTAGAGGCGGGCAATTTTTATAAAGTCAAAATCACAGGATTTGACGACTATGACCTTTTAGGAGAGATTACAGAATGAATTTACCCACAAAGATTACCGTTGCCAGATTAGCGCTTATACCTGTTTTCGCAGTATTGTATCTTGTGCCTTTTCCGTACCATACGATCGTTGCCACTGCGGTTTTCTTAATCGCAAGTCTTACGGACTGGCTGGACGGATATCTTGCGCGCAAAAACAATATGGTCACCACGTTGGGAAAATTCCTGGACCCCGTTGCGGATAAGGTGCTGGTTGCATGCGCTCTTGTGCTTGCGGCCGTCATCGTTACCGAAAATCCTGCTTATCAGACGGCAATTGTGGTGTGTACGGTTATAATTCTGGCGCGCGAACTTATTATAACCTGCTTCCGAACCATTGCGGCGACAAAAAACGTCATAATGGCTGCGGATAAAATAGGCAAGCTTAAAACCACGACTCAGCTTATAGGACTTATCTTCTATTTGCCGCACAAGGACATTTATGCGCTTAACTCGCTTGCCGGAGACGTGTTTTTCTTTGCGGGATTCTCGTTCCTCATGCTTGCAACCGTTCTTACCGTGGTTTCCGCAGTAAATTATATTGTGCGCAATCGCAAGGTTCTGAAGGAAGATCATGCTGAATGATACTGAAAACAGGCTGACCGCCGCCGCACGGGAAGTGTTTGGAAAATTGTCGGTCAACAAGCTTACTCTTGCAACGGCAGAATCTTTTACGGGAGGAGCTGTTGCAAACGCCGTTATCGGCATCCCGGGTGCAAGCGCTTTTTTCAAGGAAGGCATCGTATGTTATTCCAATCAGTCTAAAATGTTCAGATTGGGCGTCAAAGCGGAGACGCTGAACAATTACGGCGCGGTGTCGGAACAGACTTGCAGAGAAATGGCGGAAGGACTGCTTTCGTCGCCGCTTAAACCCGATTTCGCAGTGGCGACTACGGGAAACGCAGGCCCGGGTACGGAAGAAAAATCCCTGAGCGGCGAATGTTTCGTCGCGGCGGGGGATAAAAACTCGATTACGGTGAAACGTATTTTTGTTAAAGGCACAAGGCGGGAAAACATATGCGAAGGGGCGGCGCAAGCGCTGGAACTTCTTAACGAATCGTTAAAAAACAAAGGGGTACAATAAAATGGATAAAAAAGAAAAGGGTAAAAAAACTTCGGTAATCGATCCCAACATGTCCAAGGAAGATAAAGCCAAGGCGCTTGAAGACGCCATTGCGCAAATAGAAAAAACTTTCGGCAAAGGATCAATAATGAAAATGACCGATTCCAAAGTGGACAAGGTGGAAGTCATATCAACGGGGTGCCTTTCCATTGACCTTGCGCTTGGGATCGGCGGCTTGCCGCGCGGAAGAATCGTGGAAATTTACGGACCCGAATCGAGCGGCAAAACCACGCTGTCCCTGCACGTCATAGCGGAGGCGCAGAAAGCGGGCGGTAACGTTGCTTTTATCGACGCCGAGCATGCTTTGGATCCCGTTTACGCCAGTAAGCTTGGGATAAATTTGGGCGAACTTTACATATCTCAGCCGGACAACGGAGAACAGGCGCTTGACATTACCGAATCGCTTGTAAGAAGCGGCGCTTTGGACGTGGTGGTCATAGACTCCGTCGCCGCGCTTACTCCCAAAGTCGAAATAGACGGAGAGATGGGCGAAAGTCACGTCGGACTTCAGGCAAGGCTTATGTCGCAGGCTTTGAGAAAACTTGCGGGCGTCTGCAACAAGACCAAAACCTGCATTATTTTTATCAATCAGTTGCGCGAAAAGGTGGGAGTATTATACGGCTCTCCCGAGGTGACTCCCGGCGGCAAGGCGCTTAAATTCTATTCTTCCGTAAGAATAGACGTGCGCAAAGGCGAACCGGTCAAAAACGGCACGGAAATAATAGGCAACAAAACCAAAATCAAAATAGTAAAAAACAAACTGGCTCCGCCTTTCAGAGTGGCCGAAGTGGATATAATTTACGGCAAAGGAATCAGCAGGGAAAGCTCTTTGCTGGAGCTTGCGCTTAAATTCGACATAATTCAGAAAAGCGGTTCCTGGTTCAGTTATAACGACGAGCGCCTTGCGCAGGGCAAAGAGGCGGTCAAGGCTTTACTTGAAAGCAACAAGGAACTTTACGACGAAATCGAGCGTAAGGTTAAGGCGGAAGCCATGGAAAAAACCGATCTTATCGACATAGATTCCGACGACGAGCCGTCAAACGCCGAAATGCAGGAATAACCGCAATATAGCGAGTATTTGTTGACAAAATTCACAAATTGTTGTATGATATAAGCAGGTGTGTCTATCACCTGCTTATTTGTTTTTTATCTTAAAAGTTTGACGAGAACTGTTTGGGATTTTAGCAGATACGATTATACTTTTATATATTTACAGGAGGATACAATTTTCTGACAATGATTTACGGAACATCATTGCTGTTTTGCTTGTCCGTCGGGGCTACAATCGGGTTAACTGTCGGAATCGGCGTCGCCGCACTCGTCATAGGCGCGTTTGGTGGACTTTTCATACATTCGCTTGTTACCAAGAAGAAAATCGGCGAGGCAAAGCAGGTAGCCAATAAAATGGTTGAAGAAGCCATTGCGGAGGCAAAGACTTTACGCAAAGAGGCAATACTGGAATCCAAGGAAGAAATTCACAAAGAAAGGGTTGAATTCGACAAGGAAGTAAAGGACAGAAGGAACGAGTTGCAGCGCTCGGAAATGCGCATACAGCAGAAGGAAGAATCTTTAGAGAAAAAGGAAGCCGCGCTTGACAAAAAGACCGAGTCGCTTGAAAAGGCCAAAAAGGACCTTGAAAACGAACAGAAGCTTATCGACGAAAAGAAGTCACAGGTAGACGCGGCCCACGAAAACATGATTGCCGAGCTGGAAAAAGTTTCGCAGATGACCAAAGACGAAGCTAAGAATCTTCTCATCGAGAACCTTGAAGACGAGGCAAAGCGCGACGCGGTCAAGTATGTGCGCGAAATCGAGGCTCAGGCAAAAGAGGACGCCGACAAAAAGGCAAAAGACATTGTATCCCTTGCCGTGCAGCGCTGTGCGGTGGACCATTCGGCGGAAATTACCGTTTCCGTGGTTAACCTTCCCAACGACGACATGAAAGGCCGCATTATCGGAAGAGAAGGAAGAAACATTCGCGCGCTTGAGAACGCCACCGGAATCGACCTTATAATCGACGATACTCCCGAAGCGGTTGTGTTGTCGGGCTTTGATCCGGTAAGACGCGAAATCGCAAGAATTACGCTTGAGAAACTTATTGCGGACGGAAGAATTCATCCCGCCAGAATAGAGGAGATGGTCGAAAAAACGCGTAAGGAACTTGAAGCTCAGATTAAGGAGACGGGCGAGTCCGCCATGTTCGAGGCAGGAGTTTTCGGACTGCATCCGGACCTTGTGAAACTTCTGGGCAGACTAAAATACAGGACCAGCTACGGACAAAACGTATTGCGCCATTCGATAGAAGTATCGCATCTTGCGGGCTCTATGGCGGCGGAACTGGGTGCGGACGTAAACCTTGCCAAACGCGCGGGACTGTTGCACGATATAGGTAAGGCCGTCGACCACGAGGTGGAAGGCACTCATATCACGATAGGCGCGGATCTAGCGAAAAAGTACAAGGAAAGCAAAGAGGTTATTCATTGTATCGCCGCGCATCATAACGATATCGAGCCTCAGACGATAGAGGCTGTACTCGTTCAGTGTGCAGACGCAATCAGCGGAAGCAGACCCGGCGCAAGACGCGAGTCGCTTGAAAATTACGTTAAGCGTCTGGAAAAACTTGAGGAAATCGCAAATTCGCATCAGGGCGTCGAAAAGTCTTTTGCAATCCAGGCAGGCAGAGAAGTGCGTATCATGGTTAAACCCGAGGTGGTTGACGACGCGGGCACTTTGTTCCTTGCCAAGGAAATTGCAAAACAAATCGAAAGCGAGATGGATTACCCCGGTCAGATTAAAGTCAACGTAGTACGCGAAATGCGCAGCGTTGAATACGCAAAATAATTTATAACTAAATAATGCTTTAAAATAAAATTTTAAGGCATTATTTTTTACTGTTATCATTAAAAAGGCGGATATTATGAGAGAAAAATTTAACGTTGTAAAACTGGATACTACGAATACGTCCCTTGTTTTTGCAGTAAACGACGGCAATTTAGGAATCGCGCATTACGGTAAAAAAATAACCGATTTACCCCAATCCGATTCGCTTGACATGTTTTTACTGAATGGGCAATGGGGTGCGTCTGTTGACAGATTCAATATTACCAAAATGTCTTATTCTTTTGTGGGCGACGGTAATATGAGGGAATCTCTTGTTTCGGTAATCAATTCCGACGGTACATATACAAGCCGTTTTGTTTATAAAAAACACTCTTTAGTAAACGGAGGTATCCCTTTAGACGATTTGCCGTGCGCGCGTAATGCGGAAAAAACTCTTATTGTGGAGCTTGCCGACGATTACGCTAATCTGACTCTTAAACAGTATTATACCGTTTTTAAGGACAGCGACATTATTGCGGTCAGACAGGAACTTACAAACAACGGCAAAGGTAACGTGACGGTATTAAGGCTGATGAGCCTTCAGCTGGACGTCAGCGGCACATCGTACAATTGTGTATCGTTCAACGGGGCTTGGGCGCGTGAAAGATATCGCAAAGACACCGCAGTTACCGCGGGGACGTGGATGATTCAAAGCATGGGCGGGCAGTCTTCGGCTATTATGAATCCGTTTTTTATGGCAAAGAACCCTGACGGCAACGGCGTGTATGCGTTTAACCTGATTTATTCGGGAAATCACAAGGAAATTGTCGAAGCCTGCAACGACATCAACAGCACGCGCTTTTTGGTCGGTATAAACGATTATTGTTTTAACCTGACGCTTAAGGCAGGCGAAACTTTTGCCACTCCTCAGGCGGTAATGCTTTTTGCCGATTCGGAGCAATCGGTGACAAGCGAAATGCACAATTTTGTCAACAATCATATTGTCGACCCGAAATTCGCTTATAAAGACAGACCGTTGCTGCTTAACAACTGGGAGGGTACGCACTTCAGTTTTACCGAAGAAAAGCTGCTTGAACTTGCAGACAAAGCCGCGGAGCTGGGCGTGGAGCTTTTCGTTTTGGACGACGGTTGGTTCGGTCATCGCGACAACGACGCAAGCTCTCTTGGCGACTGGTACGATTACAAGGAAAAGCTTAACGGCAGTTTAGGAAAGCTTGCCGACAAAATCCGCGCCAAAGGCTTGCATTTCGGCATCTGGGTGGAACCTGAAATGATAAGCGAGGACAGCGATTTATTCAGAAATCATCCCGAATATGCCATGATTGTTCCGGGTCGCGAACCCATCAGACGCAGAAACCAGTTAGTGCTTGATTTAGTTAATAAAGATGTTCAGGATTATCTGATAAAGGAAATCGGCGACGTAATCGAAAGATGTAAAGCTTATTACGTCAAATGGGACTGCAACCGTCATATAAGCGACATATATTCCGCCACGTTTGAAAACACGGGCGAATATTTTCACCGTTACGTGCTGGGGCTTTACAGAGTAATTTCCGCGCTTAAAAAACGCTTTCCCGATGTTCTTTTCGAGTCCTGTTCCGCGGGCGGAAACCGCTTCGATTTAGGTATGCTTTATTACATGCCGCAAACGTGGTGCAGCGATATGACAGAACCCAGGCACCGTTTGTCAATCCAGGAGGGCACTTTGTACGCTTATCCGCAGTCTGCTATAGGCGCACACGTATCGGCGTGTCAAAATTCGTCTTTTGAAAGCAAGTTCAACGTTGCATGCCTTGGTGCGTTCGGTTATGAACTGGATGCGACGAAATGCACTCAGGAAGAATTGGAAATAATAAAAAAACAAATTGTTTTTTATAAGCAACACAGACATTTGTTGCAGTTCGGAAAATATTACAGACTTAAAAGCATCTTCGGAAGAGAAAGGAAAAGTTCCTGGATAATCATAAGCGAAGACAAAAGCGAAGCTATTGCTTTTCTTGCCGAAACCGACGAACTTATTAACAGTGTTCCGTCCGAATGGCGTTTTACGGGACTGGACGACAATGCTTTGTATTCGTTTGAAGTGCGGCCGCAAAACAATTTTAAAAGCGATGTCATTGCTTCGGGAACGGCCGGAGGAGACGCTTTGAATAATTGCGAATTTTCTTTCGGAAAACTTTTCTCCGACGAAACCGACAGACAACCGTACGGTACTCCGCTTGCGACAAGACTTATTTACTTTAAAAGAATAGATTGAAACAAATTGTTTTAATTACGTTTCGGGACGGTATTATTTCCGTCCCGTATTTTTTTTATTGTATTTTAGATTGACAAACGAATATGTATATAGTAAAATAATCATAGTTGCATGTGCAACTGTCGCAGTTGCAACAAATACGGAGGAAATGAAAGATGGCGTTCATGAAAAAAATAGGTATAATATGGCGGTGCGCCAATTTATACCGCACGCAAAAATTCGAGCCTTTGGGAATAAACTGCTATCAATATTCCTACATACTTAACGTATGCGCCAATCCCGGCATATCGCAGGATAAACTTGCCCGTGCGATATTCATACATAAGAGCAATGCGGCAAGACAGTTGTCCGTGCTTGAAGAGAAGGGGTTTATCGAAAGACAGGCCGACGTAAACGATAAAAGAAGTCTGCTTGTCTATCCTACGCAAAAGGCAATCGACGCGGTGCCGAAGATAAGAAGCGTGCTTAAGGAATGGAACGAGTTGCTTTTTAAGGATTTTGACGAAAACGAAAAGCAGATTCTTGAAGACGTTACGGATAAACTGTGTGAAAGGGCAAAAGAAATGGCAGACAAAATAGGCGGCGACGGAGAATACTGATGCGAACGATTTTTTCATATTTATCGCCATATAAGATAAGGATAACTTTCGGGCTTTTAATTAAATCGATCGGAACATTTTCCGAACTTTTTTTACCCATGATTATGGCGTACATGATTGACGAGATTGCCCCTACCGAAAACGTAACTTTACTGGTCGTATGGGGTATTATAATGCTTGTGTGCGCCCTTGCCGCATTGTTCGGAAACGTGATCGCAAACAGAATGGCGTCAAAGGTTGCAAGGGACACTACCGAAAGGATACGCAAGGATCTGTTTGCAAAGACGCTGTCGCTTTCCGCTAGTCAGACTGACGACATAACCGTTCCCTCGCTGGTTTCAAGGCTTTCGTCGGATACTTACAACGTGCACAATTCCATAGGAATGATGCAACGGTTAGGTATACGCGCCCCCATACTGGTTATAGGCGGCATAGCCATGACTTTTACGGTGGATCCGATACTTGCGCTTGTCCTGCTTGCAGTGGTGCCTTTTTTGACGATAGTCGTGATATGGGTATCTAAAAAGGGAATTGTGCTGTACACGGATTTACAACGCGCCGTTGACGTAATGGTCCGGAAGGTGCGCGACGACTATACCGGAATAAGAGTTATAAAAGCCCTGTCCAAAACGGAGTACGAAAACGCAGAGTTCAGTAAGATAAACGACAATATGGTAAAATGCGAAACCAAAGCAGGCGTCACTATGGGAATAACAAACCCCGTGATGAATCTTTTGCTTAATCTCGGAATGACGGCCGTTATTATCGTCGGCGCATACAGGGTAAGTTCCGGCAAGGCAATGGTGGGTGAAATAATCGCCTTTACTTCTTATTTTACCATAATCCTGAACGCCGTTATTTCGATAAGCCGTATTTTCGTCAATCTTTCAAAGGGCAGCGCTTCCGCGAAGAGAATTGAATATGTCCTTAAGCGTGAGGAAGAACTGATTCCGATTCCCGAAAAAGAGAGTGCGGCAGACGACTGTGCCGTGCGTTTCGAAAACGTGTCTTTTGGTTACGACGCGAAAAATTATATTCTTAAAGACATTGATTTTGCCGTGAAAAAAGGCGGCTCGCTTGGAATAATAGGCGCCACGGGAAGCGGAAAATCCACGATAGTGGCCTTGCTTTTACGATTTTACGACGTTACCGAAGGCGCGATATTCATTGACGGCAAAGACGTGAGAAGTTACGACAGGCATGAATTGTGCAAAAAGTTCGGCGTCGTACTGCAGAACGATTTTCTTATGGCGGCCTCCGTTCGGGAAAACATAGATTTCGAGCGCGGAATAGACGACGAAATGATTGAAAGCGCCGCACGTTTTGCAAAAGCAGACGACTTTATCCGTTCTTTTGAGGAGGGATACGACAGAAAGCTGAGCGCGCGCGGAGCTAATTACAGCGGAGGACAAAAACAAAGACTGCTTATTGCCCGCGCACTGGCGTCACGGCCGAGTATTCTTATTCTTGACGACAGTTCAAGCGCGCTGGACTACAAGACGGACGCGCAGCTCAGAAGCGAAATTCTTGCCCACTTTCCCGAAACCACAATCATAATGATTGCTCAGAGAATTAGTTCGGTAAGATTTGCCGACAAAATTCTGGTGCTTGACGGCGGTAAGGCGGCGGGCTTCGGCAGCGATGAAGAACTTATGCAAAATTGTGAAGAGTATCGCCGTATTTATGAATCGCAACACGGCGGGGAGGATCTTTAATGAATACTGCTTCGCCTTTAAATAAAGAAAAACCCAAAAACAGGCGCAAAGTTCTTTTGCGAATGGCAAAATACTTCTTCAGATATAAATTTACGATATTCATAGTCGTTTTGCTGATGCTTTCAAGTAATTTGCTGGCTTTGCTTGGACCTTTGCTTTCGGGCATGGCGATCAATGCCGTGGATTTACCCGGTGGCGTGGATTTTCAGGCGGTATTCAAATACTGTTTCCTGATGGCGATTTTTTATGTCGTTTCGTCGGTGCTGTCTTACGTTTTGTCCGTAATGATGATTCGTTTAAGTCAGAAAATAATCCGCAAAATGCGCCAGGACGTATTTGAAAAGTTGATGACTTTACCCGTCGGATATTTCGACAGGTTGCAGGCCGGCGACATAATTAACCGCATATCTTACGACATAGACACTTTAAATGCTTCTCTTTCAAACGATATTCTGCAGGCGGCTACCGGTATTATCACGGTTGTGGGCGCGTTTATAGGAATGTTGCTCATATCTCCCATTTTACTTGCAGTCTTTGCGATTACCATTCCCATATCGATCTGGATAACGCTTAAACGCAGTAAGTCCGTAAGACCGCTTTTCAGAAAACGTTCCGCTTCGCTGGCTTCATTGAACGGATTTTCCGAAGAAATGCTGTCGGGGCTGAGGACCATCAAAGCATACGGGCGTGAGCAACAGATATCAGGCAAATTCAACGAAAAAAACACTTACGCCGTAGACGCGTTTTATGACGCCGATTACCATGCAAGTCTTATCGGTCCAAGCGTTAATTTCGTAAACAATTTGGGAATGGTACTTATAAGCACGGTAGGATCCATTCTGTATCTGTTCGGAAGAATACTTATCGGGGATATTACGTCGTTCTTATTGTATTCCCGCAGATTTTCCGGTCCTATCAACGAATTCGCAAACATAATGGGTGAAATCCAGTCCGCTCTTGCCGCTGCCGAACGCGTTTTCGGCGTGCTGGATGAGGCCCCAGAAAAAGAAGACGCCGTAGACGCCGAGGAGCTTGTTTCGCCCGAAGGAATAGTTGAATTCCGTAACGTAAAATTCGGTTACAACCCCGAATTTCCCGTCATTCACGACCTTTCGTTTATTGCAAACAAAGGACAGACCGTTGCAATCGTCGGTCCTACGGGGGCGGGGAAGACTACTCTTGTAAATTTAATGATGCGGTTTTACGATCCCCAAAGCGGAGTTATCAGCATAGACGGAACGGATATACAGTCTTTTACCAGGAAAAGCCTTAGGGCTGCGTTTTCGATGGTGCTGCAGGATACCTGGCTGTTTGAAGGCACTGTTTTCGAAAATATCGCTTACGGAAAGGATAATGCCACTTTAGATGAGGTAAAAGCCGCAGCGAAAGCGGCCCACGTTGCCGATTTCATAGAAAAATTACCCGACGGATACGACACGCTTATCACGGACGGCGGCGTTAATCTTTCCAAAGGTCAGAAGCAGCTTATGACTATTGCGCGTGCAATGCTGTCTTCGGCGCATTTACTGATTCTTGACGAAGCCACAAGTAACGTTGATACCCGCACCGAGATTCTCATACGCGACGCCATGCTGGCTCTGATGCGCGGTAAAACCTGTTTTGTGATTGCCCACAGACTTTCCACGGTAAGAAATGCCGATCTTATACTTGTCGTAAAGAACGGCGACATAGTCGAAAGCGGTAAACATAACGAACTTCTTGCCAAAAAAGGCTTTTATTCGGAAATTTACCGTGCTCAGTTCGAATAAACTGCGGGTTTTCTTTTTGTGAAAAAAATATTTCGATAAATTTTTATCAATTTTTATTAAACTCTGTTGACAACCTGATTTTTAAATTGTATAATTTTACCAGTATTTGAGATACAATAAATTTATAAGGGGTGAGTTACATGAAAAGAATCAGAGTAGTTCAGTACGGTTGCGGTAAAATGTCCAAGTATATTCTGCGTTATCTTCATGACAAGGGCGCGGAAATCGTGGGCGCTATAGACGTCAATCCCGAAGTCGTAGGCAAAGACGTGGGAGATTTTGCAGAGCTCGGCGTTAAGACGGGAGTGCTTATTTCCAACGACGCCGATAAAGTTTTGGACGAATGCGACGCCGATGTCGCGATTGTAACCTTGTTCAGCTTTTTGGGCGATATTTACGAACATGTCGAAAAGTGCGTTTCGCGCGGAATTAACGTCATCACCACTTGCGAAGAGGCGATTTATCCTTGGACGACTTCGGCTGTGCTTACCAATAAACTTGACAGCCTTGCCAAGGAAAACAATTGCACCGTTACCGGCAGCGGTATGCAGGATATATTCTGGATAAACATGGTTGCCATGGTGGCGGGCGGTTGCCACAACATCACTAAAATCAAAGGCGCTTACAGTTATAACGTCGATGAATACGGAATGGCGCTTGCAAAGGCGCACGGCTGCGATCTTACGACCGCTCAGTTTGAAAAGGAACTTGCTCATCCTGATGAAGTCGTTCCATCTTACGCGTGGAATGCGGCAGAGGCAATCTGCAACAAACTCGGACTCACGATTAAATCCATAAAGCAGGAAAACGTTCCCTGCACATCCGATAAGGATATTTACAGCGAAACTTTGGGTAAAACCATCAAGGCGGGTAAATGTATCGGAATGTCCGCCGTCGTCACCATTGAGACCTATCAGGGAATTGTGGTGGAAGAGGAAACTATCGGTAAAGTTTACGGACCCGATGACGGAGATATGTGCGATTGGTGGATCAAGGGTGAACCTGACACCGAATTTCACGTTGTCAAACCCGCAACGGTAGAACATACTTGCGCAACTATAGTCAATCGTATTCCCTCGCTTTTGCGTGCTCCCGCAGGATATGTCACTGCAGACGAACTGGAGGAGATTTCCTATCTCACGTATCCCATTCATTATGAGCTTTAATTTATAGAGACCGACAAGGGGGTGTCCGCAAAAAGACATTCCCTTGTTTTTTATTTTGCTTTAAGTCAGGCTGTTTTATCTTTTTTTGCGGATTCAGGGCCGAGTCTAATAGAGGATAATATCGATGTAAACTTTTATAACGAATAAGCTGAGAAAAACGATTATTAAATAAAAATACTGCTTAAAATAACAGCGAGGATAAAAATATGGAATTACTGACGGAAAAGACCGTTAAAAATCTTTTAACGAAACAAAAACTGTTCTTTAACGACGGCAAAACGCTTTCTCTTAATTTTCGCCTTGACGCGCTTAGCAAACTTAAAAACGCTATTCTGTCGTTTCAGACGGAGTTGGAAACTGCTTTAGCGAAAGATCTGGGAAAGTGCCGGCAAGAATGCTATACTTCCGAAATAGGTTTTGTGTTAAGCGAAATCACACATACGCAGAAGCATTTGAAAAAATGGATGAAGGACGACAAGGTAAAGTCTCCTATGGCGGTTTTTTCCTCGAAAAGCAGAGTCATGAAACAGCCTTACGGCAGCGTCCTGATTATAGGACCGTTCAATTATCCTTTTCAATTGTTGGTTGAGCCTCTTGTCGCGGCAATTTCGGCGGGAAACTGCGCCGTGTTAAGCCCGTCGGAACTGACTCCCAATACTGCCGAAGTCATTAAAAAACTGATAAACGATACTTTTGAAAGCAATTACGTATTTTGCGTCGACGGCGGAATAGAAAATAACGGAGTCTTACTGAAAAGCCGTTTCGATAAGATATTTTTTACCGGAAGCATAAACGTCGGTAAAATAGTCATGCGCGCAGCCGCGGAAAATCTGGTGCCTGTTACGCTTGAGCTTGGAGGTAAAAGTCCCGTTATCGTATGTCTGTCCGCAAAATTACGCACTGCTTGCGAAAGAATAGTCTGGGGTAAATTCATGAACGCCGGTCAGACATGCGTTGCGCCCGATTATATTTACGTGCATAAAAGCATTGAAGAGGAATTTATACGGGAACTTAAATCCACGATTGTCAGGTTTTACGGCGAAAACATAATCAACAATCCCGATTACGGCAGAATAGTAAACGACAGGCACATGACAAGGCTTAAAAAACTGATTGAACTTGACAAAAAATATGTTGCTTTCGGCGGCGAAACGGATGAAACCGTTCGCTATATTTCGCCCACGGTATTATGTCCCGTAGACGCAGCTTCATCTGAATGCATGAAAGACGAAATTTTCGGACCTTTGTTGCCTGTGTTCTCTTATGAAAATCTCAGCGAACCGCTTGACTATATCAACAGCAACGAAAAATCGCTTGCCTTATATGTTTTCAGCGAAGACAAAGCGGAAATCAGAAACATATTGGAAAAAACTTCTTCGGGCGGAGTTTCCGTAAACGATACCGTAAGCCATATTATCAATCATAACCTTCCTTTCGGCGGAGTAGGTTACTCGGGAATGGGCAACTATCACGGCGAATACGGCTTCTTGAATTTTACGCATTTACGAAGCGTTTTGAAACGCTCTACAAGAATCCAGTTGAAATTGGCATTTCCGCCTTTTTCTCCCAAAAAACTTAAAACCATAAAAAAATACATGAAATGACTTTAAATCGATTAACCTGTTTGCTGTAATTTATTATTAAAGTTTCAGGTTTGAACACTGTATTTCTTAACGAGTTTCCGAAACGGATAATGCAAAAATACAGCAAAAAAATCTATTGAATAACTTTTTGCAATGGATTATAATGAGACAAAATAAAGTCATTCGAGGAATATTATGAAATTTGAATTTGCCGTAATAGGCGGCGGAGTTTCGGGCTTTTGCGCCGCCGTCGCTGCCGCAAGACACGGCGTCAAAACTGCATTGATTCAGGATCGTCCCGTATTGGGCGGAAACGCAAGCAGCGAAATCCGTATGCATATTTGCGGAGCCGATCGTCACGGCTCGGTAGAAGAAGCGCGCGAAACGGGTATAATCGAAGAATTGCAGCTCAAAAACAGGGCGCGTAATCCGCAACACAGTTTTTCCGTACAGGATTCGGTATTCTGGGAAATGGCCGAGTTCCAGGACAATCTTACGCTGTTTCTTAACGCAACCGTTACGGACGTAAAAACGGAAAACGGGAAAATAATTGCCGTATCCGCTTACCAGATGACCACGGAAAAACATTTGGATATCCGGGCCGATTATTTTGCCGATTGCACGGGCGACGGCACAATCGCCTTAAAAGCAGGCGTTCCGTTTGCGTCGGGGACTGAATCGCGCGACGTGTTCGGTGAAGAAAACGCGCCTGAGATCGGAAGCGGCTGTACGATGGGCAGTTCGGTAATGTTCATTGCCAGGGATACCGGGAAAAATTGTCCTTTCGTTGCGCCCGATTGGGCATATAAATTTACCGAAGATGATCTGAAATACCGCGGACATTCTTATACGGGTTCGGGATATTGGTGGATCGAGTACGGCGGAGATAAACTCAATACTATTGACGACGCCGAAAAAATTCGCGACGAATTGATTAAAATCGTGTTCGGCATCTGGGACCACATAAAAAATACCGATAAAGCAGCCGCTAATTATGCGCTTGACTGGTTCAATTTCTTGCCCGGCAAACGTGAAAGCAGGCGCCTTAAGGGTGCATACGTCCTTACTGAAAACGACGTGCGTAAGACGAAAAGCCATTTCGACGATATTGCTTACGGCGGTTGGAAAATGGACGTGCACGTCCCGGGCGGAATAAAAGCCGCAGATAAGGAGCCTACAACCTATTATGAAACCGACGGCATTTACGGCATACCTTATCGTTGTCTGTACTCTGAAATCTGTCCCAATCTTTGGGTGGGAGGAAGAGCAATCAGCGTGTCCCACATGGCGTACGGTTCTACGCGCGTGATGGGTACGTGCGGAGTGGTAGGACAGGCTATCGGCTGCGCCGTGTCAACCGCCAAAAAGTACAACGTAAACAACTACGGTATAATTGAGCATATCGAAGAACTTCAGCAAACCTTGTTAAGAGAGGATTGCTACATACCGGGGGTAAAAAACGAAGATCCGTCTGACTTTGCAAAAAAATGCAAAATAGTATCTGAAAATAAGGATGCGTCGCGCGTCGTGGACGGATATTCGAGAAACGAAAAATCCGCCGTACACAGATGCGACCTAAGTCCCGATGAAACAATAGAATTGCTATTTCCCGAAAAACGGAAAGTTAAGGAAATTTTGCTTAAATTCGACAGCGACTTGTCCCACGAACTTACGATTACGATAAGCGAATACGTTAAAAGCCGTCAGCAGGATTTTCCGCCTTCGCTTGCAAAACGCTTTGAGCTTATAGGTTTGTCGGACGGGAAAGAAGTTTACAAATTTACCGAAAATAACAACTTCCTCAGGCTGCGGACGTTCTATCCCGATGTCGAAATGGACACTTTGCGTATCCGCATTACGGAATCTTATAAAAACAAAAAGGCGGGCCTTTACGAAATCCGCCTGTACTGAATAATATAATAGCCGCGGCTTTTAAAAGGCGCGGCTTTTTTACTGAGATCTGCTTTTACGATGAATACTGGGCGAAACTCCGAAGTATTTTTTATAGAATCTGGAAAAATAATAAATATCTGTAAAGCCCAGGATTTCGGCTATTTCGCTGATGTTGAGGGAAGAATTGAATATCAGGTCTTTGGCTTTGTTGGCTATAATTTGCGAATAAAATGCGTGCGGCGGCATGCCCGTAGATTGTTTGAACATGTGCGCAAAACGCGATACGGACAAACAGCACGACTCGGCATAAGCTTTTATGTCGAAACCGCCGTTGTCGAAATACATTCTTTCTATAATTTCTCCGAATGCGTTTTCTTTAGCGGAATTTTTCTCCGAATTCTTGGAATTTCTTGCCAAAAAAATCAGAATCCTGTAAAAATAAGATATGCAAGCCTCCTTGAAAAATTCGTTTTTTATGGTAATTTCACGTATTATATTCTGAAAACAGTTTATAAAATCAGCCGAAGCGTTATGCAGTGAATATGTTTTAAAGATATCGATATTAAACTTAACTAAGATTTCTTCGGCTTTGGAGCCTCCGAAATGCATCCAGAATACGTCGGTGTTTTTTTCGGCGACGTACGTGTAGTCGTGACGCGTTTGGGGCGGGAAAAATATGACTGCTCCGTCATTATAGGTTTTTCCGGTAGTGTTAATCCTGATTTCGCCTTTATCGACGTAAATCATTTGAAAGTCATTCGTACCGTTTTCACGGTAAGTACGGAAATCTTCTTGCGATATCCGATAGTTGCCGCAACTGTTTACTGTAAGCTCGCCTTCGGAAAATTCGTTTCGGTTTATATATGCGCCCGTATATTGATTCATAGGCGTAGTATAACATAAGCCTCAGGCGTTGTCAATATGCATACAGCAGAAAAGTACAAATTTATGCCTGCTTTATATATTTGCTTAAAAGTCTTTTCATGGTAAAATATCTTAAAATAGGGTTTTAAGGCGATACAAATAATTATACGTCTTAAATCCGAAGCGTTTTTTATTTTGAAACAAAATGCGCTTTAAGAAAAAGCTGGAAATATCAATATATACAAGCATAGTGTATAAAATCTTTTTTTTCTTTACAAAACAGGATTGCAGATAAAATAAAAAAATTTACGTACTGGAGGAAGACAAATGAAGAAATTCGCTAAGCTTATCTGTGCGTTGTTGGGCTTGTTTGTCGTAACTGCTTCGGTTACGCTTACGGGTTGTTCTTCCATGGTGCCTAACGGCAGTAAGCTTGAAATACCTTACGGAACAGGCATTGACGATAAAGGCGATTACGACACGTCGCTGTTTTATCGCAACGATAAAACCGTATTCAACGCTGATCCTCAGGTGATTTATGTAAGTCCCGAACAGGATGAGGTTTACGGCGGATGGTATTACATGTATACGACCGGGCAAACCGATATCGTTTCGGGTGAAAAAGCCGGTTTCTGGGTCATGCGGTCCAAAGACATGCAGGATTGGGAAATGTGCGGCGCGGTCAACGACGGCTATGCGGTGAAAACCGACGCCGACGACTGGATGTACTCGCGTTTTTGGGCGCCCGAGTGTTATTACGACGCGGAAAGCGGACTGTATCGATTGTATTTTACCGCGTCAAGCAAGGTGGGTGAAGGCGACGAGGTAAATTACAGCGACGCTTCCGATGAAGCCCTTCGTACTTATATAGGGATTGCGGTATCCGAAACGCCCGTAGGTCCTTTTGTTCTTTGGGAGGGCGAAAACGCCGACGGAGAAATTCTCGACAAGTCACGTCCTCAGATAAATTTTGCGCAAAAATTAAATCTCGATCATGAGTTTCCCGTTATCGACGTACATCTTTTTACGGACGACGACGGAGCATTATACATGTATTTTGTAGAGCATGTTTATCTGACAACGGGAAGCGGCACCAGCAATATTTGCGTAGTTAAAATGAAAGACTACGTCACGCCCGATTATTCTACCTTAAGGGTAATTGCCATACCGGGTTACAGGACGGTAACGGGGACCGCCGGCGATTACGATTCCTTTACCGGATCAGGTGAATTTTCTACCGTTCAGGGCGCTTATGATGCAAACGAGGGCGGAATTAACGAAGGGCCTTTTATACTTAAGCATAACGGCAAATACTATCTGACATATTCGCAGGACGGTTATACCTCAAAGTTTTATTCCGTATGGCAGGCTGTCGGCGACAGTCCTTTGGGACCTTTCGGAAAAATCGACAAACAGGACGGGGGTATGATTCTCGGCGCAAGTTTTGACAACGATTTTATAACGGGAACCGCCCATCACAGCTTTATCAAAATCGGCGACGAATATTTTATTCTATATCATGCCCATGCAAGCACGCTTAGCTTTGACGACTGTCCTTACCGCGCCATAGCGATGGACAGAATAGCTTTTACCGAAGGCAAAGACGGTTATGACCTGATTTACGCAGACGGTCCGACTGCCTCGTTACAGTATCTTCCCGCAGAAATTTCGGGATATTCAAACATCGCCGACGAGGCTGAAATCAAGGTGTCGGACGGGGAAGGAAAGGAATATCTTAACGACGGAATATTCACCACTCAGCCCGAAAACGAGGACAAAGAATTTTCTAACGACGGCGCCGTTAAAATCACGCTTACCTTTTCGCAGCCGCGTACGGTAAAAAGCATAATGGTTTACAACAGCAGCGTATGGGAAAAAGCATTTTCGAAAATTGACGCCGTTTATTTCAAGCTTGCGGAAATTCCCGATTGGTTTAACGGTGCAAACGCCGATTACGCCGTGGTAAGCGATATTGTTTTCAACAGCGATTATTATAACGAAGAGGAAGGGTTCATGCGCCCGGGCGGAAGCTGCGTAGCCGTTTTTCAGGATCTTAAAGTAAGCGAAATCGTCATTACCGTGTCCGAAAAACTTGTAAACGATTCAGAATACGGAAACCTCATCAATATTTCCGACATAGTCGTTCTGGGGGTGTAAATCATGAAAAAGTTTCTTGTTGTATGGCTTTCGGCGCTTTGCGTAATTTGTGCAGCGGTATTTTTGACCGCCTGCACCGGTAAGACCGAGCAATTGGACGGCGAATATAAGCCGGAATATCACAAAGTATTTACGGACGAATGCGATGCGTTTATGAACATAGACGGAAAGCTGGACGAGGACGAGTGGAAGAACAAAAAATATCTTACAAATTCTTACGTCGTACCCGATTTGAATAACGACGCAACCGTTTATTACACCGTTCACATGACGGAAAAGGGTTTATATGTGGGCTCCTATACTGACGATACGTCTTTTACTTATAACCGTCCTTTCAGCGATTCTAATTCCAATTGGAAAATATACGTTGCACCGGTCACACAGACTGAAAACAATCAGGCTTACGTCAAATCCTTTCAGATAGATTATAAAACCGTCCGTTCCATGCAAGGGGCAAGAGTTTCTTCTGCGGTGTACGTAGAAGGGGAAGTGAATTCCGGTAAAACAGTAAAAGCATCCATGGAGATGTTTGTCAGCTGGGATCAGCTTAACATAGACGTGTCCGAAACCGCGAACGGTTACCCCGAGCAGATAGGGATTTACGCGATTTATAAACTGATACCCAATTCGACGGGTACGGAATCGCGAGTAATTTCCACCGCGTTTACAAGTACGTCAAAACCCTCGATGTATTATGTTTTCGACAACAGCGGTTACCTTAACGTCGACGGCGAAAACGCGGCATTGGGCGATGCTTATTCGGGTTATGCCAAAACAAACGGTTGGGACGTAAGCCGTGTTTCCGAAGGGCAGGTTGAAAGCGTCAGAAACAACGTACAGATAATCTGGTTCAAAAACGCATACAGCGCCGTCTGGGCGGCGGAAGTGAAAATTTCGCCCGTAGACGACATCATGGACAGCGGTCCCAAAGTAGGCATGATTGCTTTAAGCGATACCAATAACTTCAGGGCATTCCTTCTTAACGCTGCCGACTCCAATCTGACCGAAAGCGACGGAGTCCGCAATTTTGACCGTTGCCATATGTTCGGGCTTACGTATTTTCCATCCAAAACCTGGACCATGAGCGCTTTGGGCGTGGATTCATCCGTCGACATGGACTTATATTCCGACGGTTGCGTCATGAAGGTCGTTAAAGAAAACGATAAAATGTACTACTTTATAAACGATACTTTTGTGTACAGCGAAAGCTGCGTTTATATAAACGGCTCGGTTTATGCGGGCATAATATCTATAGGCTTTGACGCAATATTCAGCGATTTTTCGTTTACGGATTATACCGGCAAAGAGGCTGATCTTAGCGAACAGCTTTCCGGAATGGCAAGAATTAACGTTACAAACGGCATCGGAGGCACTACTTTGGCGGACAAAATCGCCGTTAAGTCGGGCGGAAGCGTTACGCTTATGACAGACGTATCGCAAGGTTACGAAATATCTTCGATTACCGCTAACGGGACGGATATTACCGATACGATCCGCGAAATCGCACAGGGCAACAAATACATTGCGGACGGAAGTTGCGTCATAACGCCCGTTACGGAAGATACGCTTTTCGAAGTCAATTACGCACCTCTTGAAAACAAGTCTCAGGTCCTGCTTTCGTTAAAGGACGAAAACGGAAATGCATTGTCAGGCAATGCCGTAATTTACAGTCCCGAAGATCCTCTTATCCGTTACGAATTAAGAATAGACGAGGACGGGGCAAGATGCATTTTGCCTTCAGACAAGGGAGAGCTTAAAGTACTTGTAATCACGGATAATTCCGAAAGCGTGATTGCCTCCGTCGATCCTAAGCTTACGGAATGTGTTTTGCAGCTTGAAAAACCCGTTATCGGCGGCGACTACGATTACGACGATTACAGTGTAACGTCTTCCCATAAAGGCTGGGATTACCTTTTCCAGTCCGAAGGCACAGTTTACGCCGATAAAAACGCAAACGGCGGTTATGCTTATTTCGGCGACAGTTACGACGAAACGGCAGTAATCAAAATGACGATTAACAAATCGTTAAGTGCGGAAGAATGGTTATTTGCCGGTATTGTCATGTCTGATGCGACCAATAAAGTCGAAATGGGCGTTCAGGGTCAAAAGCTTCGCTATTACGAAGGAAGTTCGTCCGATTATACCGATATTCCCGACGTATTCGAAAGCACTCTTTACGGTACCGAACAAAAGAGCATTACTTTAACTATTATCAGAAATAACGGCAAAATCAGCGTTTACGAAAATATAGGCAGAAGAGAAAAACTTGCGTATGAAACCGATGATCTTATGACTGGTAAAGCGGCTTACGGATTGACGATAAGGGCCAATAACGACGTCAACGTCGAGTTTACCGATTTAACAATTCTTACAGGCGCTGAGGCAAAACAAGAGATAGAAAGTAATTATACGCCGGGATTTTTCGGCGCCGTAAGTACGGGCGTTACCGTAAACGAGGAAAACAAATCGGCGGTGTTGCCGACAGCTTCTTCGGCGGCATACGCTTACTTTACGGAAACGAGCAAAAATCCTCATTCCGCAGTCGTTGAAACCGTAATTTCAAGTAACAATACTTTGTGGGCAACTATCGGATTCGTAATGAAAAGCGGTTCGAACGAGGCGTATTTCGGGCTTTACGCAAATCGCTTCAAAGTTGTGCTGAACGGGACGGTTACCTATGAGGGAACAAGCGCGGTTTTCGACGCACGGGCTCATATGGCGATGTCCGACGTAAAAATCAAAATGTTCCGCTCGGGCGAAACTGTTTATTTGCTTGAGGATTCCGGTAACGGTTTCGTCGTGAAAGTGGAAATGAGTTTTGCCGAAATGTTTGCCGACAAGTACATCGATGGAATGTTCGGCGCGGAGACCTATTACGGAGTAGGTGTACGCGGCACCAATGCAGAAGTTACTTTCGATGCAATAAGATATATAACCGGGGATGAGGCGTCTTCGGAAATAGCGGAAGATACCGTTAAGCCCTTCTTCGGAGCAAGCGGAAACGCCACTGCCGATGAACAAAGCAAGACTGTTACCGTCCCCGCAATATCTTCAGGTTATGCTTATGCCGATTTTACCGAAACCGATTCCGATAAAAAAGCGGTGATTTCCTTCACGGTAAATTACGACGGAAACGGTTGGCCGGTAATCGGATTTACTATGTCTTGCGGCGACAACAAGGCCTATATAGGAATTTTCGCGACGCGCTTGCGTACGGAACTCAACGACAGCGACGCAGATAAAACCAAAGATCACAGCGGAGTTTTTACGGCGGATACTCGTAATGGGCTTCAAAGCGTACGCATCATGATGATACGCTCGGGTGACACCGTAACTATCCTTGAGTATGCCGATAACTCATGGCAGGTCAAAAAGACGCTTTCTTTGTCTGAATTATTCGCATCCGTTTACACCGACGGAATGTTCGACGGTGAGGTTACTTACGGATTGGGCGTTCGCGGCAGCAACGGGGAAACCGTATTTTCCTCAATTGAGTACGAAACCGGCGATGACGCGCAAAAGATTATAGACGAAGTTCTTACCCCCGCAACCGTTTAACGATTTTTTTAAGCTGTATCAGGATTTAGTAGGTAAGTGTTGCGGCCTTCATTGTTTTCAATACTATTCACTTAGGTTAATGCTTCTTTTGATTTTGACTTTATATGTAACAATGAAAAATATTTCGCTTTAAAGTGCTGTATTTTAAGCGAAAAGCAGTCGTTTTTAACAACGCTGAAGAGTAAATAAATGTTATTTTATTCTGAATTTTGAAACAGATTTTCTTATTAAATTTTACTGATTTTTATTCTGTGCCGCAAAGAGGAGAAGAAAACATTTTTCTCCTCTTTGTTATTTAAAATAAGCTTTTTGATTTGACTTTACAAAGCTTTTCGGCTAAAATAATTATAGTCTGTCAAGATTGTTTTGGCGCAATAAAATATAGGCTAAAACAGAAAATAAAAAATCACAACCGCAATTATGCAGTTGTGATAGGTTGGCAGGGGAGACGCGATTCGAACACGCAACCTACGGTTTTGGAGACCGCTACTCTACCGTTGAGCCACTCCCCTAAGCTATTATATTATAATAAAACAAGAAGCATAAGTCAATCAAAAAAGGAGCATATTGTGAAAAAATACAACGTTGGTTTTATCGGTTACGGAAACATGGCGCGGGCAATCGTAGCCGCTCTTAAGAATCCCGTATCGGCAAAACTTCTGAAGGACTCGGGTTATAAACTTAACATTGCGGTAAGCGATTACGATTCGGAAAAGCTTAAAGACGTTCCGGAAGGCGTTAAAGCGACCTCAGACAATAAAGAACTCGTTAAAGCATGCGATCTTATAGTACTTGCCGTAAAGCCGCAAAACGCAACTCAAGCCGTTATGGGCCTTGATTTTACCGGTAAAACGGTCATGTCCATTATGGCAAGCGTAACGCTTAAAGCGTTGTCTGAATTGACAAACGGCAAAACTAATAAACTTGTGCGGGTAATGCCCAATCTCAATGCAAGGGTTGCGTCCGCCTATTCCGCTTTTTGCGCCGAGGGGCTCGACAGACAGGAGTACGGTCTTATAAAGGCGATTTTATCAACGTTCGGTGAAGCGGAAGAGATTAATGAAGAACAAATGAACGCTGCGACGGGACTTAGCGGCAGCGGGCCTGCTTTCGTGTTTAAATTTATAAACGCTCTTGCAGAGGGCGGGGTAGAAAACGGTTTGGACAAAGCTGTCGCAATGAAAATGGCGTTGGCTACCGTGATAGGCAGCGCTTATCTTGTGGAAAGCGGTGCGGGCGGCACTGATATTTCCGAGCTTGTCAAATCCGTATGCAGTAAAGGCGGCACTACGATAGAGGGAGTTAATCATCTTGACGCAAACAACTTTGAAAAAACGGTGGCTGAAGCCGTCACGAAAGCCGTAAAGCGTGCCGAAGAGATGAGCGCAAACAATGAAAAAGGTTGAAATATACACTGACGGTGCTTGCAGCGGTAATCCCGGCGCAGGCGGATGGTGTGCAATTTTAATATATAACGGAGTAACGAAAACGCTTAGCGGTTACAATAAATCGACTACCAACAACCGAATGGAACTTTTCGCCATTATTCAGGGGCTTGCGGCACTTAAAGAGCCTTGCAGCGTAAAACTTTACAGCGACTCCGCTTATGCAATTAACGCAATAAATCAGGGGTGGCTTAGCGGTTGGCAAGCCTCCGGATGGAAAACGGCCGACAAAAAAGAAGTTAAAAACGTTGATTTATGGAAGGATTTTTTACTTAAATCTGCCAAGCACGAGGTAGAATTCATTAAAGTCAAAGGTCATGCCGATAACGAATTCAACAATCTTTGCGATAAAACGGCCAGGGGAGAAATTACAAAAATAACTCTGTAACCGCCTCGGTATATGCGCATAAATAAAATCATAAACTAATATTATGGCGGAATGGAGCAAGAAATTGTCGTCGGATAAAAAGGTGTTGATAACAAAAACGGTCATGGCGTTAATCGGTGTGACCAATATGGTGCTTACGGTTGTGTGGCTGAGTCATCTCAGCGCATGGATTTTTTATTGCTCGCTTTGCATTTTCGCCGCCGTTTTCGTTGCCTCTTTAATGCTTAACAATGCCGCATCGCCGATATATAAATTGTTGATTCTGTTTAACGTCATAGCGTTTTTGTCCTTAATAAGCTATATCGTATTATATCAGACGGGAGTACTTGAAAGGATAAAAAATATCGAAGAATTGCGTTCGTTCATAGGAAAAGCGGGCGGTTGGGGTATTATGGTATTCTTTATGCTTACCCTTTTGCAGGTTGTTATACTGCCCATTCCAGCAGCTGTGACGATTTTATTGGGCGTAATAATCTACGGTCCTACCGTTTCATTTATCGTCAGCACTTTAGGAACTATTGCCGGATCGGTAATCTGTTTTTTATTAGGCAAATTTTTCGGCTACAAAGTCGTTGCGTGGATAATAGGAGAGGATAAAGCCGATAAATATACAAAACTTATCAGTGAAAAAGGAAAAATTCCGTTTATAGTCATGATGCTTTTTCCGTTTTTCCCGGACGATATCTTATGCATGGCGGCAGGGCTTACAAAAATGACGTTCAAATTTTTCATTATATCGGTTTCACTGGCTCGTCCGGTGATGATAGCTTTTTTCAGCTATTTCGGGACGGGAGAAATCATTCCTTTCAAAGGATGGGGAATACCGATCTGGATAGCCATTTTTGTCTTTACTTTGTTCGTTATTTATCTTGTCAATTATCTGCTTAAAAGAAAAAACAAGTCAAAAAACAACGACAACAATAAAGATGAATAAACCGTTTGAGCATCAATATAATTATCAATTTGATTCAGCAGTTTAGTATAGAAATAAAAAAGCCGCACGGTTAACTTTACGCGCGGCTTATAATTTAATTTGATTATTCAACGGCAAATTTATTCGTACGGTACAACGCATTGAATATTATGCTGTTTACGGGTACATTTGTCGACAAAACCATCGGTAATGCCATTGAAAGCGCATAATAAGGATCTCCGCCTATGGGCATTCCAGCATAAACATTCAAAGCGTAAATTATCAGCATCAGCTGAGCCATTATTATAAGTCTGAATATTATCGAATTTTTAAAGTTGAAGTCTATTCTTTTACGTTTGGATGGATCCGATAAATAAAGTATTGCTGCCGTTATGGGAAACGCAAAGCAGAAAAGAATGGAGCATACGTATAATGCAATATCGTAGCCGGGGGAAACCGTAGTGGTGTTCTTGACAATAATAAATGTAAGAAAGCACTCGACAAGCATTATGAGAAACAGTATCCCGTATTGAAACAGTAAAAGCTTGTTACGGTAATAGTAATACTGTTTATTGAATTCTCTTACGGCATTGCTGTCAGGAGTACGTATTTTGACTTCTTCGCCTAATTCTCTGATTGATTGAGAAAGCTTTCCGAAATTTCTAACCTTTATTTGTTCTTTAACGGACAGATTGCTTTCCGCTATAATCTGATCCTTGGTAAGTTTTTCCTGGGGAGTTTGCTGGTTCTGAGGAACATCGAAATCCTCAACCAAATCGCTTAAAATACTCTTATAGTTTGCGGCGGCGCCGTCGTTTTTCTTAACGTCGTTTGATTCATCGTAAAATCCGTCGCTGTTGTAACTTAAAAATTCATCGGTAACCGAATTTTTGTGTTCGGTTGTTTCTGGGTCGGAAGTTAGTGTTGCGGCTTGTTCGTTGGCAGAGGAGCTTTCGTCGTCGAATGCAAATCCGTATCGTTCAGAAGGGGAGAAACTGTAATTGTTTTCGTAAACGTCATCGTTCTGGTTAAATACTTTACCGCCGTTGCCTGCGCTATTGTAAACCGGCTTTGTATTTTTCAGATTATACGAATAACTTTCGTCTCCGTTTTCATTCAGCAACATTTCGTCTATTACTTTTGAAGGGGAAGAATAGGAAATCTCCTCGGGTTTATCATCTTCAGATTTTTCCTCAAATTTTACGGAATCGTATTTGCTGTTTTCCTCATTTCCGTTTTGAGTAGCCACAAATGCGCCGTCGGCTTCAACTTCATTCTTTTCGTAACTAATTGTTTCCTGCGTTTCTTCGCAGCTTTCGGCTTCTTCATTTAAGGAATATTGATTATTTTGCGAATCTTCTGATTCCGTAGGCTTTTCTTCGTCGACGGACTGGATTTCAGAATTAAACGCGGGTTGAGCTTTAATATCGGTTTCTATATCTTCGTATGCGTCTACCACTTCGGGGGACGATTCGTCTTCATGTGAGACTGACGGCTTTTCAATACTGTCGAGATCATAATCTCGCTCAGATATCAATTGGTCGATTATAGTACGTGAAAATTCGTATTCGTCCTGATTTTTAACGAAAACTTCGCGCCCCATATCCGTAAGGGTGTAATATTTCCTGCGTCCGCCGTTGGACTGTTCTCCCCAATAAGAATTGATAAATCCCTGACTTTCAAGTCTTTTAAGGCAGCTGTAAAGCGTTGGCTGTTTAAGGATATATTGTCCGTGACTTTTTTCTTCAATCTCGCGGATAATATCGTATCCGTATCTGTCGCCGTCGTAAAGCGATTTTAAAATAATGGTATTGATATTTCCCCGAATAAGATCGCTGTTAATTGTTTTGGACATTAAATCACCGCCATATAAGGTTGTCTATTATTATTTTACAACATTTATCCGAAGAATGTCAAACAAATACTATTTGTGGCATAGTATTTTTTGTAAAAATGTAAATATTATTTGCAAATTTTGCTTAAATTTTGTATAATCAAATCAGATATGTTAAAAGAAGCGGATATAAAACGCAGGAAATGTAAATATCTGCGTATAAAAGTCAAAGACGCTCGGGTTCAGGTGATTGCGCCTTACGGTACGTCGTTGAGAACAATAAACGATTTTGTAGAAAGTAAGCGCGAATGGATAGAAAAAACCGTAAAGAAACAAAATGATTTATTTTTACGCGCTAACAATATAAGTAAATCGATTTTTTATCAAGGAGAAATCGTTGAAACTGAAATCCCTGTTGAAGATGCATATAAAAGGTTTTATTTTCCTAAATTAAATTATCTTTCTGAGCGAATAGAGGAGTTGTCAGTACAGTATGGCTTTAATTTTAAACGCCTGCGATTTTCAAACGCCCGAACTTTGTGGGGAACTTGCGACAGGTATAACAATATAAGACTTAATTGGAGGCTATTGGCGCTTCCGAGCGAACTATGCGACTATGTAATGGTTCACGAATTAGTGCATACTATTCACCACAATCATTCTCCCTCGTTTTGGAAAGAACTTGAAAAGTTTTTACCCGATTGTAAGAAAAGAAAAAGAGAATTGAAAAATTATTCTTGGTTATTGTCGGCATACAGACAAAACTAATATTTTTAAAATATAAACGGAAAAACAAATGAGAAAAGTCTTGAGTTTTATTTTGTGCATAATCATGCTTTGCTTTACGTTGCCCTTAGCATCGTCGTGCAGTGATGACGTAATGCCGATTATTTCAAATTATTCCGATTATGTATCAAATCTTTTTCAGTATTATTTTGATGAGTTCGACGCATCTCATGATGAAACATCTTCGGACCAGGAGCAGAATGAAGAACCGTCTTTGCCTTCGGTACCGGAATATAAACCGATTAAAGCAGAGGAGTATTCGGGGCTAACGGCTATTGATCCGAATAAATTCGATTTCGGCACTAGTTTTTTCGGTAATTATGCTTATGTATCCAGAAACGGTGAAAACTTTTTACTGGATCGCAACGGAAATTTGACTAAAATTAACGATGAATCTGATAGTACTTCGCCAGACATAGTAGTTAATGATATTTCATATGACAAATTTATCGTAAGTCGTGACGGAAATTACGGAGTTTTGGACTTATTCGGAAATATATTGGCAGAAATTAAGTATGATGACATTGAAATATTTAAGGAAATAATTCTCGCAAGAAGCAATAGCGAAACCGATATCTATTTGTCGGATAAATTATTGCACAACGTCAAAACTTCAAACGTGACGATTGTAAGCGATGAGCTTTTAAGCGTAGACGGAAAGATTGTAAATTTGGTTTCGCTTGCCGAAGCCGAAGTCGGCGGATTTAAACTGGCAGGACCACCTTCGGATAATATTGTCAAAGTGACTGATGAACGCGGAAGATTCGGATATTGTTCTTATCCCGACGGACAAGTGCTTATCAAGCCCGAATATTTTATAAGCGGAGATTTTTTCGACGGCGTAACTTACGCATTTGAATTTAAAGCAGATTTGCTGAATATGATTTTTGTGGATTATCCGTTATTGCTTGACATAAATAACAAAGTTTTATTCGATTTTGATGTTTATGCTGAAGAAGTTTTGCCGGATAAAATTACAGTTTTTGATCGTTATGACAATTGTAATGTTTATCATATTGAAAATCCTGATTCAGATCGTTTCGGAGTAGTGTTCGAATCAGGTTCGGAATTTATTTACAAAGAACTTAATTTCAAGCCGAAAAATAATCGCGTTTATGGGAATTATTATATTGCTGACGGAACAGATAAATTATGTTCGATTGAAAACGACGCTTTGATTGAAAGCGAATTTTCAAAATTTTATCCGATCGAAAATTTATTTATAGGCGTTTCCGACACCGGGAAATATTTTCTTGTAGACGGTACTCTTAACATAATTATCGACGAGTGTGAATCAATTGAATTTTATGACGGATTATTGACCGTTAAAAATGACGGAAAGTATTCATATTATAAAATTAACGAATAATAATCGCTTAAAGATTCATTTAATAATATCAAAAGACCTGTGAAATCTAAGTCCAAAGGCCTTTTATTTTTTGTCTCCGATTAAAAAAAAGAAGGGTAGTTGAAGTAAATTTTCAACTACCTATTTTTGCACAAATTTACAGATTGAAAAATTATTCGTCGTCGCGCAATTTGATTACGTTAGCGGCTTTGCGTCTTATCTCATCGCTTATTGCTGCATAATGCTTTTTTGTCGTGTTAATATCCTTATGCCCGAGAATATCTGCAACCATGTAAATATCTTGAGTTTCACGATAAAGAGTGGTACCGAATGTACTGCGAAGTTTATGCGGCGTAATTTTTTTCAGGGGAGAAACAATGGAACTGTATTTTTCCACAAGCATCTGTACGGCGCGAACGGTAATTCTTCCGCCTTGCAACGAGAGGAACAAAGCTTCGTTGTCTTTTATTTTCTTTGAAAAAGGAGTCTCTGATTTTTTTTGCTCTTCAAGCCACTCAAGATATTCGTTTATAGCTTTAGCAACTTCATCGGAAAAATATAATACGCTTTTTGCACCGCCTTTTCTGGTTACGTTTATTGCATTTAAGGACAAATCTACGTCTTTTTTGTTAAGGCCGACACATTCGCTTATACGGATTCCCGTACCGAGAAAAACAGATAAAATCGCAACGTCGCGTTTTCGAGTGATTTTTTGAAATTGCTGCTGTCTTTTTGTTAAGGCACTTCCCGAATCGGCCAAATCAAGCAGTTGTGCGATCTCATTTATTTCCAAATAACGTATAGGTTTTTCGTGCACTTTAGGCGTGTCGACTTTAGCCGTTACGTTTGATGAAATTTTGTCTCTTCGGTAAAGATATTTGAAAAATGCCCTCAGGGAAGATAATTTACGTTCTTTTGACGCGTCGCCGCATTTAAAATGCTTACCGTCAACATAATAAGAACTTAAATACTCCAAAAACAGCTCTATATCGTAAGATTTTATAAGTTCTATGTCTGACATAGTAATATCTTTTATGGATTTTTTGGAGTTTGAAAATTTATTTTTAACTAAATATTCAAAAAAAATCTTGATATCGCCAACATATCCCAGTCTGGTTAACGGAGTAGTCCGCATTTGTATGCCGACAACAAATTCCGTCACAAAATCAGGCAAAGTGCTGCAAATTTCCCTGACTTTTTCTATATTTTTTTCATCTCGTTTGTCGAAATATGATTCATTCATATAATAATTATAACATTTTAAATGTAAAAATGCAATTATTTAATTATTTTCATTATAAGAT